>JAKAAU010000003.1:0-5077 GCA_021802165.1 Thermoplasmata archaeon | reverse complement strand
GAGCATTTAAAAACAGAAAGTTATCGCTATCGCTGATGGCAGCGACACATCAGGCAATAGGATTCCTTTCGGTGCTATTTATTTTAATTATGTATTTGCAGGGTGTAAGAGGCTTCTCTCCATTTGATGCATCACTGATACTAGTGCCAGGATATCTCTTATCAAGCCTGCTATCCCCTAAAATGGGCAGATTATCAGATAAAGTTCCTCCTGGCATAGTTGCAGGCACCGGAATTTTAATCATGGCCATGGGTATAGTTGTTTATCTGTTTCTTGGTGTTACTAGCCCAATATATCTGGTCATAGTCGGATCCATAATTACGGGACTTGGAGGTTCAATGTTCTGGCCCTCGAATACAAGTTCTGTCATGTCAAATTCTCCCAGGGAGCTCTATGGTTCTTCATCCGGGCTTCTGAGAACACTTACGAATATAGGCACTCTTCTCAGCTATGTAATTGCAATAACAGTAGCAGCGTCTACGGTGCCCAGATATGTTACATTCGAAGTGTTTCTGGGCTTGGATAAGTTGGAGGGGAATGTATCATCTAAATTTGTGATAGGTCTCCACTCTGCACTTCTGGTTTCCATGATAGTTTTAATTATCGGGGCAATAATGTCATTTATCACAGGAATAAAGAGCAAGAAAGTCATTGTCGCCGAATCAAACCAGAGCGGTGGAAAATGAAATAGAAATAATTAAATTGTTGGAATTAAGTTGATTTTTCTCTCTCCATATCCTGTAATTTTTTCCAGTCAACCTTTCCTGAAGCAGTTTTAGGAAGAGAATCCGTAAATTCTATAATATGAGGATATTTATAACCACCGATATTTTCCTTTGCCCACGTCACAATGTCAATTTCTTTTATTTTTCTATTCTTTCCTGAATCTTTCAGAACAATAAACGCCTTGACTTCTTCTCCTGTTCTATGATCAGGTGTTCCTACTGTACACACCTCAAGTATGTGCGGATGCCGTAGCATGAGGCTATCAATTTCAGCAGGCCAGACTTTGAATCCAGCACGGTTAACCATTCTCTTTACCCTGTCCACAACGAAAAATGACCCCTCTTCATCCATATATCCTATGTCTCCAGTTCTAAGGAATTTTTTACCATCAATGTATATAAATGCTTTTTCTGTATCGTCTGGTTTGTTAAGGTAGCCTTTGAAAAGGCTCGGTCCGCTAACAACGATTTCTCCTGTTTCCCCCTTTACAACCCTGCCTGTTTCTGTGGAAATTATCCTTGCATCGTATCCGAACTGCGGGATGCCTATACACTGGAGTTTTCTGTGCTCGGGTGGATTTATATGTGTCTGTCCCATTGCCTCGGTCATGCCATAGCCCTCCACAAATGGTATATGGAACAAATCTTCCATTTTTTCCGCAAGCACCCTAGGCATTGCCGCTCCACCACCGCCTATGAATCTCATTGATGAAAAATCCCTTTTCCCTAAATCTTTCTGGTTCAAAAGATCAACTATCATGGGTGCAACTGAAACAAAATGTGTTATTCTGTATTTCTCAATAGCCTCGATTGCAGCCTCACTATTCCATCTGGTTAAAATTGTAACAGTGGCCCCGGCGAATATAGGGGATAGCATGGAAAATGCCAAGCCTGTTACATGGAAAAACGGTGCAGCACCGAGTTCATTTGCTGATGATGTTAGTCGTCTCCATATGGAAGCACCCATGGCATTTGCTATTACAGATTTATTGGTGTGCACACATCCTTTTGGTATCCCTGTGGTACCAGATGTATATGCTATCAGGGCTTCATCATCCATTTCTGAATTATACTCTAATTCTCCCTTTCTATGTTTTATAACTTCTTTCCAAGGTATACCAGAGATTGAGTATTCGGACATTATGAATTCTGGAACTGGAATATCTGGGTCTTTAATATAGTCACGAAGTGATCCACAGACAAAGGGTATATGGAATTCAGTATTCAGTTTTTCAGGGATTTTCACAAGTTCAGAGGTTGTGATTATCATTTTCATATCTGTTTCTTTTACAATATAGGAGGCAGTGCTGTAATCAAGTGCTGGGCTCATAAGAACTATTGTGGCACCGGCCCGTGCTATGGCGAAAAAAGAGATTATGAAATGTGGCGAATTCTGCATCATTATTCCAATCCTGTCACCTTTCCTGATTCCAATGGATTTTATGTACAACGATAAGTTATTAATGTCCTCGCTAATTTCACTATACTTTATATGATTTCCATAATATATCGCTGCATCTTTAGTTCCATATAGGGAGGACGATATCTCCATCATCTTCCATATATTCATATCTGGATAGTCTATAGTATAAGGCAGATAATTTGGCCAGATTTTGAACCATTCATATTTTTCCATAGAGAAATAAAAATATAAATGTATTTAAATTTATTCAGAATTACATTATAGACCTATAAAGGATAAATCGATACTTATCGGTTAATAAGAAAATTAAATAATAGAATTATATTAAATGTTCATGGTTATTTCAGCAGAGGAATATAGAAAAAGCCTCAATGATGGAAGAGTTGTTTACTATCGTGGGAAAAAGGTCGAGAATGTTACAGAGCATATTGCATTAAAAGTTCCGGTGGAACATGCTTCCTCTATATATAAATTACAATTCGATGCCAATTATAAAGGAATTACATGTTACATGGATGATAAACTGGGGAATATAAGTTCTTTTTACAGAATTCCCAAAAATACCGATGAACTGATGCAGCGGCATGATCTAATATACGAAACTACAAGAATTGGGAGAGGGCAGTTCAATATTGTCAAGGCTATAGGAACTGACGCCATTTTTGCCTTAATGTATGTAACAAGAAGAATTGATGAAAAATATCAAACCAATTATTATGAAAACGTAATGAAATTTTACACATATGCCGCCGGGAAGGACCTTAGCCTTGCACTGGCCCAGACAGATATGAAAGGAGACAGATCCCTGAAGCCATCAGAACAAAATGACCCTGATATGTATGTGCATATTGTTAAAAGGGATAAAAATGGAATATATGTGTCCGGTGCAAAGGCACATACTACCCAGTCTATAGCCGCCAATGAACTTCTAGTAATACCTACTAGGAACATGGGGGCAGATGATATGGATTATGCAGTGGCTTTTGCAATACCTGCTAATACAAAGGGAATAACCATGTTTGCCCGACCATTGAAGGAAGTTGAAACAGTGGCAAATGATACACTTTCAGTCATAGGAAGAAAAAATGTAGAAGTAGAAACTATTACAGTATTTGATAATGTTTTCATACCCAATGATAGAATATTTCTCAATGGAGAATACGACTTCGCAGGATTCCTTGCCATGATGTTCCCAACATTTCATAGATTTACTGCTCTATCTTACCGGGCTGCCCTGGGTGATTTTCTTATAGGTACTGGTAAACTGCTTGCAGAATATAACGGAGTGGCCGAAAAATCAAACATAAGAAGGAACCTTTCAGTGCTAATAAAATACAAAGAAACCCTGAAAGCAAATGCAATAGCAGCGGCTTATAAATGCAGTTATGATAAATCATCTAAACTGGCTATTCCAAATATAGTGTATACCAATGTTGGAAAACTGTTTGCCAATGAAAACTATACAGAAGTAATAAAAAATATAGTTGATATAGCCGGTGGAATAGTTGCAACACTTCCGTCTTATGAAGATTTTGAAAATCCCGAAGAGAGGAAAATACTATTAAAATATCTCACGGGAAGAAATAAAGATGAAACTCTAGACAGGGTTAAGGTTTTTCAGACTCTGAGGGAATTTATATCATCTTTTGGGGCTCTTTATCTTGCAGGCATGATTCACGCAGAGGGTTCAATAGAGGCAAGTATACTGGAATTGAATCGATCCTATGATTACTCCGAGAGTATAGCACTGGGAAAATATGCTGCCGGGATAAAGGATAACCTTTAATTATAAATTCATGATTTTTATTCCCTTGTTCCGTGCCTGCCAGAACCAGATAAAAATTTTTCTGCACCATTTTGAACAACACCACTGTCAATGGTTTTTTTACCTAACTCTGCCTCAATTCTAAGTCCATCTTTCAGTGATTCAGAAATTCCGTGAATTAGTGAAAGTCTATCATTTATTACAGTTGTCCACGGAAAAGAGTCAATAAGCTTGCCAATTTCCATGGCTTTTTCCAGGGTTTTTCCTTTATCGGTAATATAATTGACTAATCCAATACCATATGCCTCTTCTCCGGAGATAAGCTTTCCAGTAAGAATCATGTCAAGGGCCCTTCCGAGTCCTATTATTGCTGGAAGCCGCTGTGTACCTCCATCGATCAGGGGCACTCCGAAACGCCTTTCCAGGAATCCAAATTTTGAATTCTTTTCAGCAATTCTTATATCAGCAGCAAGTGCCATCTCCAGACCACCAGCAACACAGTATCCTTCTATGGCAGCTATAACCGGTTTTTGAAAAATCATTCTTGTAAATCCCATGGGTCCATTTTCATTTAGTACTTCTTCACTCATCTTTTTCGCATCTGATAAGTCTGCCCCTGCAGAGAAGTTTCCATCAGTTCCTGTTATAATGGCTACATGCTGGGCACTGTCGAAATTAAATTCTTCCATGGCTTTCTGCAGTAGTCTGGAAGTTTTATAATTTATGGCATTTCTTACATCCGGGCGATTTATCGATATGACAGTTATCCTCTCCTTTTTAGTAATAATTACATCATCCATTGTACTAAAATGTATAATTATAATATTAAATTAACTTTTAAGCATGAATCCCAATGCTTTACCGTTAAGGAGGTCACCTGAAATAAGAAATGTATTTTGATAATTATAACTTTTTAATGATTCAGACTAAAGAATTTAGGATTGTAATGGACGTACTGTTTTTCTAAAAAGATATTTATACCAATATTATTATATCTATAGAAATGTCAAAATATATTTCTGTTATATTAGTTATAACAATAATGCTGTTAATTCCAACTTTTTATCTGCATACTGAAGAACAGCATCCACCACTCAGCGTTTCACCCGCTGTAATTGATCCAAATTCATATATCAGTAATGAACCGGCACCTATGGGTATAGT
>JAKAAU010000211.1 GCA_021802165.1 Thermoplasmata archaeon | reverse complement strand
GATTTGCCACTTTTGACTGAGTTTTTTGTTCCTCCGGGAAAACAGTATATTGATGAGTTCGGAAAGAATTTCCCAGACTTTACCGTAGAGATATCCCCGGAATCATCCAATGAGGTAATTAGAAATAAAAATGGAAGACCGTACGATAATAAAAGCCTGGAAAATTTTATTGAAAATTCGATTGCAGCAGGGTCTAAAAAGGTGGATGTGTATTTCACCATAGGTATGAGCGAACAAACGGTAGATGATGTAAATAAGGACCTAGATTATGGTGAACAGTTAATGAAAAGATTTACAAAGGATAAGGAGAAACTATATACATTCGTATCGCCACTTACACCTTTCATAGACCCCGGTTCTTTGATATATGAACATCCGGAAGACTATGGCTTCACAATTACAGCTAAAACGATAGGTGATTATTTCAATTTGCTGGAAAATGGGAAGGTGTGGACTGATTTTCTAAATTATTACACAAAGTGGATGAGTGTAGAACAGATTGCAAAGGCAACATACGAATCTGAAATACGCATGATAAAACTCAGGCAGTCTCTTGGTATGTTGAAAGATCAGGATGCAGAGGAGATAGTAAAGAATATAACTGCGTATATGCATGGAGATGCTTATATCTCCAACGAAAACAAGAGCAGCCATTTATCTTATATAGAAAAGGATGTGGAATGGTCTTATAAACATAAACTCACGAAGGAATCATTTTTAGTATCACTGTACAGATCATATAATGACATTAAGAAAAAACTTTAACTTCTTAATAAAATTTTTATTGTTATAGAAATAAACCATGGAAAATTAATTTATATTCCTGTAGGAATAATGTGATTAATATGATTTTTAACATAAAACTAAAAAACAGAAAAATCCTGATTGCCGGTGGCGGAAGAATAGCAGAAAGAAAAATAAAACTCTTCCTTGCTGAAGATGTGGTAATCTATGTAATTTCCCCGGAAGTATCTGAATTCATACAAACACTTTCGGATGAAGGAAAAATAGAACTTACAAAGCGAAAAATTGAGCCCGACGATATAAAAGATAAATATTTCATGGTACTCTGTGCAACCAGTGATCAGCCGGTCAATAATATGATTTCAGATATTTGTACGACAAAAAATATTTTACATGATAATTCAGGGAATCATGTAAATTCTGATATTATGATGACGGCAAATGTTCATATCAATGATATAACGATCGCCATCAGTACCAATGGCAGTTCTCCGGAAATATCCAAAACATTGAAAAATTTGCTTATCCGGGATCTGGATTCGTGGGAGTACACTTTCGAAGATACCATAAAGGCGATATATCATAAAAAAATATGATAGTATGAAAACTTTTGGAAACAAAACGATATTTGAGAGTATTGATGAGATACTGGACCCGGAGCATACCGTCCTTGTAAACTGGGATATACAGAATGGTTTAGTAAAAAATATTTTCAACAGGGAAGAGTTCCTAGGCAATGCGAAAAAACTCACAGAGCTATCACGGGAAAAAGGCATGCCAATAGTTTATACCAAGATAACACCGCTACCCTTCCGGTATATGGCTTCGTCAGGTATATACAGTTATATGAAAAGATTTGGTGTCAGTGACCCTGCAAAATTACCGGTTTTCATGGAACCAGGGTCCAGTGATGCTGAAATTTATCCGGACCTTGCCCCGGCAAAGGATGATTATGTAATTAATAAGAACACAGCAAGTCTTTTCATAGGAACAAATGTTGATAATATGTTCAAGGCAGCAGGAATTAAGACTGTAATTTTTACAGGGATTGCCACTGAGATTGGCGTTGAATCAAGTGCCAGAGATTCAGGAAATCTTGGTTATTACACTGTTGTAGCAGCGGATTCCTGTTCCTCCCGTAGTAAGGAAATGCATGAGGCTTCACTCAAATCAATGTCTGCAGTATGCATGGTCATGGATACAAAATCTATTATGGAAATACTGGAGAAAAAATAATTTTTACCTTCTTTCCTTTATAGGCATTCTTCCATAACTATCTTTTATTTTTGTCCCCATAATAATACTGAGAATGGATATAATTATAACGTAAACCACCATAATTACAAGGGAATAGATAAATGGAAATTCCAGTCCAGATACAGCATAATAGAGAGCTATGAGTATTATGATTGTGGATACTGCCGGAATTACAATGTCAAAAACAAAATTTTTATGAACCATTGAAAGGCCAGTATTAACAATCATATGAATTATCAAAGTAGAAAGTGTACTGATAGCAGCATAGAATATGAACTGGTTCAGAAATCCCCCTGTGCTGAAAGACGAATAAAATATCATAGTTGAAACCAGTGCAACCGAAATGAATATTCCTAATAATAAAAACAGTGCATTTTGTGGTGCACCATATTTATTCAATTTCATAAATGATACTGGTAGGAAGCCATCTCTGGCCATTGAATATAGATTTCTGGTAATTGCTGTACCTATTGTGTTGAAAAGCGTATAAATTATAAAGAAGTTGAAAGCGAGGAAGAACATCGAAACATATATGCCTATATGGGTTTTTATTACCATAAATGCGGGGATTACTGTATTTGCGAAGTTACCCATATTACTTACCCCGAATCCCACAACCAGGGAATAGGAAATTAGAAGGTCCAGAAGCCCTATGATCAAAAGCATGACAACTATGGAAAGTCCGATGTTTTTTCTTGGCGCTCTTGCCTCCTCTCCCAGGGAAACTACCGAGCCATAACCTGTGTATGCCAGAAAACTTCCTGTTATGAATCCGAGGAAAAGGTCTTTATAACCGGAAACCGGAGTGAATACTGCAAAGGTATTGTCATTGGATGTGAATATTATTATCAATGAGATGGCAATAACAAATATTATTTCTATGAGATTGATTGTTATCTGTGATTTGAAGGACGGGACTATCCCGCGGTAAACGGCATAAAATGAAGGAATACTTATAATTACTATCAAAACTAGGCCGTAATAAAATGGTATATTCACACCTGTGAGATAAAATATGGCAGGATTAAATATCATTATAAAGAATGAGAGGATAAAAATTAAATTTGCAAGTTGATAAATCAGGTACATGTAGGATGTGATAAACGCTGCATATTTTCCCAGGGAATACCCGGAGTAACCATAATACCCCCTGGCACTTGCAGTTCTCTTAGAAAATTGATATAATGTATTGCCTGTGAGAAGAGAGGCTATCAGCCCGACTAAAAAGGCAAGTGGGCTTGCTCCTGCTGCAAATGCTGCAACACTGATTATCCCATCAAATGTAAAAAGCGGGGATAGTTGGCCCATTCCCTGAAATATTAATCCGGGCAATGATATTGAATTTGATTGCAAATGGTTCTCCATGGTAGCTAATTGCTTTTTCGTATATAATTATAATTTAAAATGTACATTATAGTATAATATATAT
>JAKAAU010000210.1 GCA_021802165.1 Thermoplasmata archaeon | reverse complement strand
ATACTTTATATAGATTATGTATCTATTTATAAGAGAAAAAAGAATAAATTATTTTATAAAATAAAATGTCAAAAAAATCATTTTTATTTCATTCAACTTCATTATTCAATAATGTTGCTCTTTTGACAACCTGGTTTATAAATCCGGAAGTAGTATACGGCCCGCCTGACTCTATAGGGATTATACCGTCATTTATTATATTTTTCAAAGATTTCTCTATAATGGAGGCTGGTTCGTTCATTTTTATATGTTTCAACATCATTATGGATGAGAGTATGGATGCTACAGGATTAGCAATATCTCTACCGGCAATATCAGGTGCACTACCATGTACCGGTTCAAATATAGAATTTTTATCACCTATATTGCCGCTGGGTGCATATCCGAGGCCGCCAGCAAGAGAACTTGTCATATCTGATATTATATCCCCGTAAAGGTTGGGTGCGATGATATATGTATATTTTAAAGGGTTTTTTATTATATTATATGCAAGCGAATCTGCGTACTCAAAATTTATTTTCTTTTTAGATATACTAGATTGTTTACCTGCTATTTCCCTCCAGAGAGAATACATTTCAATAGCATTGGCTTTGTCTGTTACAGTAATAATGCCCGAATCTGCAATTTCATATGCTTTTTTGAAGAACCGGTTTAAATTTCGTTCAGAAAGCATTCCTAAGGTATAATATATTGCATTATCAGCGGTTCCTGAAATATCAATATCATAATTATACATACCATCCTGTTTTCTGAACTTTTTTGTACCAGTAAATGTGCCAGAGATACCTGAATAGAAATCTTCCATATTCTCTCTAAGTACGGTTATATTGATCTCGTTCCCGGTTATTTTCTTGAAAGAAATAGCCGGCCGGATATTTATATATAAATCTAATTCCTTTCTGAGTTTGAGTATAACGCCTTGCTCCATTATTCCTGGCTTAACACGGAAATCCCCAATGGCGCCAAAGAATATGGATTTATAACCTTTTAAATCATTTATTTCCTTATCCGTTACTGTTATCCCATTATTGATATATCGTTGAGATGATATATCATAATAAACAAAATTAAGCGATTGATCTACTGAATACAGCATTTCACATACCCGGGGAATTATTTCTTTTCCAATCCCATCCCCTGGGATAACCGCTATATCTACCATTTTCCAGACCTCACATAATTTATAAGTCCGTTGCTTTCAATGATATTTTTTAAAAACTCAGGATATTCCTTGAATTTAATCTCACTTCCACTATATAATATTCGGCTATTCTGGAAGTCCACTGTAATTTTTTCAAAATTGTTTGCGGTAACCTTTGCCTCTATAACTGGAATTCCAGTATTTATAGCGTTTCTGAAGAATATTCTTGCAAAGCTCTCAGCAATAATACAGGAAATGCCTAAGCCCTTTATGGTAATCACAGCATGTTCCCTGCTTGACCCAGAACCAAAATTTTTACCTGCTACTATTATGTCCCCATTCTTTATAGATCCAGCTAGATCAGGATATTCGTTTTCCATGAAGTGTGGAGCCAGCTTATCCGGGTCTGAGGTATTCAGATACTTTGCCGGTATAATCTGATCTGTGTCAACATTATCTCCTAATACAATTGCCCTTCCACTTATTGTTGTTACCATTTATATCTCCTCCGGTGTTCCTATCCTTCCCAGTATGGCAGATGCTGCAACTATTGACGGGTTGGCCAGATAAACTCGAGATGTTTTATCCCCCATTCTTCCAATAAAGTTCCTGTTTGTGGATGATACGCAAACTTCATCGGGACCTAAAACACCCATATAACCTCCAAGGCACGCCCCGCATGTTGTTCCAGAGAAATAACCGCCTGCCTCTACAATAGTATCTATAAGGCCTTCCCTGAGAGCCTGATTATAAACCTCCTGGCTTGCAGGGACAACCATTAATCTAACTCTTCTATCTACCTTTCTGCCCTTTAATATTGAAGCTGCTTTTCTGATATCTTCTATTCTGCCGTTGGTACATGAACCGATATAAGCCTGATCAATCCTTTCATGTACTTCTGAAACATGTTTCACATTATCCGGTGAATTCGGAATCGCTATAGATGGTTCTATCTCATTCATGTTTATTTCTATTGTTTGATCGAAATCTGCATTATCATCGGATTTTACAATTTTATATTCACCCGTATTACGCTGCTTCAGGTATTCTATTGTTTTTTCATCTGTATCAAAAAATGAGCATTTGGCTCCTGCCTCGGTGGTCATATTAGCCATTGTCATTCTCTCATTTATATCTATATATTTGATATCTCCAGAAAATTCCATGCATTTGTATGCTGCACCGCCATTTTTTATTCTGAATAAAATATTGAGAATTATATCCTTTCCCTCCACTCCTCTGGATGGCTTCCCATTGAGATTGATTTTAATGGTTTCCGGAACCTTGAACCACATTTTCCCTGTTGCAAATATTACACCTGCCTCCGTGCTTCCGATACCTGTTGATATGGCTGAAAGGGCACCGTATGTATTTGTATGGGAATCTGCGCCAGCAATGAGCCTGCCCGGTGCCGCAAAACCCTTTTCCATCATGACCTGATGACATACCCCGCCATTTCCAATATCGTAGAGCCATGTTCCATTGTTCAGTGCAAAATCCTTTGATTTTTTATACTGTATTGCTGAATTTATATCCTTTGGGGGAATGAAATGATCAGGAATAATTATAATTTTATCGCTTTTTGCTTTCATACCCAGATCGTTGAATGCATCAATGGCTATAGGTGCAGTTATGTCATTGGCCATAACATAGTCTACATTTGCCACAACGTAATCTCCGGCCCTTGAATCTGTTCCACTTTTTTCTGAAAATATTTTTTCTACTGCTGTTTTACTCATTATTTACCACCTGTAATAAATATTCATCATCAACTGTCTTATTCTCATTTTTTATTATCTTTAATATGTTATTAATTTCATCCTCTGTTTTGTATATACCTTTATTTTCAAGTATGTATTTTATTGCTGCCCTTCCTGAGTGTTTCCCTATCACTATTCTCCGTTTTGCACCGAAAATTTCTGGATTTATTGCCTCATAGGTTTTAGGATTATTTATTATTCCCTGGACATGTATTCCGGCTTCATGGGAAAATGCATTTTCTCCTGTTATTGCTTTGTTTTTCTGGGGAATGATTCCGCTTGCCTCTGAAACATACCTAGAAATGCTATATAGTTTTTCCATTTTTATATCTGTGTATGAATCGGAGAAACCATAAATTGAAGATACCACCTCCTCCAGTGATGCATTTCCGGCCCTCTCACCTATTCCGTTGATGGTTACCTGAACTTCATCTGCATCGGCCATAATACCTGCTAATGTATTTGCTGTTGCCATGCCGAAATCATTATGACAGTGTACACTTATTTTTTTGTTAGTAAATTCTTTTATTCTTTTTAT
>JAKAAU010000209.1 GCA_021802165.1 Thermoplasmata archaeon | reverse complement strand
AGTTAAGGAAGATGAATTTTTAACTATAGGGTACGATTTTGAATTATTCTCAATGAAAATAAATATTACTTGTGAGGGTATAATATTTATAGAAATCTTGGAATAAAATATATAATGAGTCCTTATATACTTATTTTGCCAAATTCCACACCATCTGATAAGTCAATTTTAAATTATACTATACTTCCTTAATACTGAATGCATAATCAATAATTCATAAATCATTAATGTTTATTATTTTTAATCATAAAAATATAAAGAACCAGTTGCCATAGCCATATTATACAATATTATAAATAATAAATATATTCAATAACTTCTAAATTATTAAATAGCACTTATAACTAATAACTAGGAAATTTGCATGACTGAAAACATTCCTACATTTTTAACTTCGAAAGATCTTGAAAACTTATCAATAGACGCTATAATGAACAAATTAAATACATCAAAAGATGGGCTTTCATCAAATGAGGTAGAAAAGAGGCTATCTCTATATGGGAAGAATGAAATTCCAGAAAAAGAAGTGAATCCGATTTTAAAATTTTTGAGTTATTTTATAAATCCTCTTGCCATAGCCATAGAGGTCGCTGCAATTCTTTCAATAATCCTTGGAAGGCTTTCGGATTTTTATTTGATACTTGGCCTGCTACTTACTAATGTCGTTATAGAATTCTGGCAGGAAAAAAGTGCCGGAAATGCTGTAAAAGCTTTAATGAAAAAACTTGCAGTAAATACAAAAGTATTAAGGGACAATCACTGGGTTGTCATCCCTGCAAGTGACCTTGTACCCGGGGACATTATACATTTGAGCATAGGAAATATCGTTCCGGCAGATGGAAAGTTAATTAAAGGTTCATATTTAAATGTTGACCAATCGGCATTAACTGGAGAATCATTACCTGTTTCGAAAGCCGTAGGAGATGTTATCTATTCAAGCTCCCTTGTAAGACAGGGTGAGATGGATGCTATCGTTATTGGAACAGGGAAAGGCACGTTATTCGGAAAAACAACGACGTTGACAAGCGAGGCTGTCAAGACCTCAAATATGCAGAAAATAACAGATAAAGTACTGTATTTTCTTGTTGCTATAGCAGTTATCTTAGATGCAGTGATATTCATAGATGGCATAATTCTGCACACAAATTTGCTTGAGGATTTATTATTTGCATTAATACTTCTAGTAGCATCAATACCCATAGCAATGCCCGTTGTACTCACAATGACAATGGCAATTGGGACAGTTGAACTATCAAAGAAAAATGCAATAGTTACAAGATTTGCAGCCGTTGAGGAGTTATCCACAATGGATATACTGTGCAGCGATAAAACAGGTACCTTAACACAGAACATTATTACTGCCGGTGATCCGGTACCATATAATAATTATAATGCCAGTGATGTTTTACTGTATGCGACCCTCTCATCCAGTAATGAAAATATGGATGCTATTGATCAGGCAGTGGCAACAAGGGCAAAGACCGCAGGGATAATAGATATGCTTTCCAACTTCACACAGGAAAATTTTATCCCTTTTGATCCGGCAAAAAAAAGAACAGAATCCACTGTAATGATAAAGGACAAGAATTTACTGATACATATTATGAAAGGCGAACCCAACACCATCATGTCACTGGTAAATTACGTTCCACAAGAATTACCGCCCAAAGTGGACAGCCTTGCCAGTGAAGGTTACCGTGTTATTGCAGTTGCTGTTTCAAATGATGGTAAAGAATATCAATTTGCTGGTTTAATACCATTATTTGACCCTTTAAGGCCAGATACCAGGGAAATGGTAAACACAGCAGAGAGTATGGGAATAAAAGTAAAAATGATAACAGGAGATAACATAGCCATAGCAAAGGAGATAGGAAGCCAAATATCACTGACTGGGGAGGCAATAAATTCATCGAGTTTATCGAATGTCGATGCCGGAGAGGTGGAAAATGTTGATATATTTGCTCAGGTCTTTCCAGAGCAAAAGTACGATATAGTTAAACTATTAAAATCAGATAAACACACTGTAGGAATGACCGGTGACGGTGTCAATGATGCGCCTGCATTGAAAGAAGCAAATGTCGGCATAGCAGTTTACGGCGCGACAGACGTGGCAAAAAATGCTGCTGATCTAGTTTTATCTGCCCCGGGACTGGCCGTAATCATTGATGCTGTGAAAGAAGGCAGGTCTGTTTTCCAGAAAATGCTCAGCTATGTGCTCTACAGGATAACAGAAACAGTGAGGATACTGGTGTTTGTTACTGCATCAATATTAATATTCAGATTTTACCCGATAACAGCATTTATGCTTGTAATTCTTGCTCTATTAAACGATATACCCATAATCGCTGTGTCAACAGATCATGTTACCGCCTCTGATCAACCGGAGAAATGGAATATGAAATACATTGCTGGTTTATCCAGTACCCTGGGTTTAATGGGGGCCGGTGAAACTCTTCTTCTACTATTTCTGGGATATTCTGTATTTCATCTGTCCTTAATAGTAGTATATTCCATAGTTTTTCTTAAGCTAATAGCTTCAGGCCATTTTACCATGTTTGTGACAAGAAACAGAAAGCCCTTCTGGCATAATCCTCCCAGCCTTATCCTGTTTATGGCTTTAATGTCCACAATCATCCTTGGTTACTTCCTTGCGGCATTCGGTCTCGGCATAGGAGCCATTGGGCTAATCATTGCCATACTTGTAGTTTTATATGCATTTATCTGGTTTATGGTAGAAGACGGATTAAGACTCTTGTATGATAAATTATTTAAAATATATACAAAATAATCCTAATTCCAGACCATTCTAGATGAATCTCCGCCTAATATGTTTAAAAAACAACTGTAGAATGAATTGCTTTTCTGGGCACCATTATGAAAAGCACTGGAAATGGAAATATTTTTGCTTAATAAGCATTATACTATCTATAATTCCAGTAAAATTTGGAATTGGTAGTGCATGAAATGGCGGAAAAAAAGTTGATAAGTCTTCCTGTAGCAACTGCAGTTGGCCTCGGTGCAATTATAGGTGCGGGCATATTTGTTTTAAGTGGTACAACAATAGCACTGGCTGGAGCCAATGCACTGATTGCGTTTGCCCTTGTGGGGGTTCTGGCAATTATTATTGCCATGGAATTCGGAGAACTTGGTTCCATGATGCCACATGCTAAGGGGGCTTCATTCTCGTATATCTTCGAGGCATTCGGCAGTGAGATGGGATTTATAACAGGAATATTGCTGTATTTCAGTTTTTCCACTGCCATAGCTGCCATAGCACTGGGATTTGGATCTTACCTCGGTAGCCTCGTGGGCCTTCACTATGGGTACTTTCCCATTGTTTTTGCAATTATACTGATTTTTGTGTTATCTATCGTTAACATAGTAGGTGTTAAAAAGGCAGCAAAGGCGGATTTCTTCCTCGTAATTATCAAACTCGGAATATTGACAATTTTC
>JAKAAU010000208.1 GCA_021802165.1 Thermoplasmata archaeon | reverse complement strand
GATACAGAGGAACCGCAATAGTGGAATCCTCAAATATGGCTAACATAGGAATAACATTGATGGCCGGTATCTTTTTACTGCTTTCGAGTTCCATTTTTGTCCAGAAAATTGCACTTGTATCCATTGCAATGATAGGAGGGACAATATCCCTGTTAGCAAGGCATAGAATAAAGGAAAGCATTTTATGGGAAAATAGAAAAAATATTTATCCAGCACAATTCCATTTCAGGGGTGCAATGAAATTTATTGCCCTATCTCTGATGGGCATAGCCATAATCGTGGGGTTTGCATTTTCAGACCTTGTGCTTGGACCATTTCATTTCCCGGAGTATACAGACCTGATTATATTTTTTTCTGTACTGGCCGAATCGATTACAGGCGTGTTGGGTGGGTTTATTATTGGAAGATCAGGCAGGAAGATCATATCCATGATAGGATTTTCCGGTCTTCTTGGATCGTGGATAGTGCTTTTATTGTTCTTTAATGATGTAATATCTAACCTATACCTATTATTGACCATGCTTGCTATTAGCTCAGTTTTCGGTGAAATTGCATGGGCATCCAGAGAGCTCCTTGAACCAGAAAATTTTACCAGCCGGTACAGGGGAAGGGGTGTTGGCAGTGTGCGACTCACAGGTTATACTCTGTATATAGCATTTATATTTATTCTTGCCAGTGCTTCCATTGATCTATACGCCTGGTTTATTCTTATAGTTTATGTGGCAGGATTTGCCGGGGGTATGCTGTATTTATTGTACGGACTTGAAACTAAGGATTCCTATGTGATTTGATAAATTCTCCCAGTACTTTAAAATCAGATTTCATGATTTCAAGGTTTGCTGGATTTCTTAGGGCAGCTGCTGGATGAACTGTGATGAGGTATTTATTTTCAATTATCTTGCCGTGATATGCTGTAATGCCTTTTAAATTTAGAAGCGCCCCTGCCGCTGTTGCTCCCAGGAGTACAATGATCTGTGGATTCACTATGTCTAACTGCTTTTTCAGGAATGGCATGCATATGGCTACTTCATCCTCGGTAGGTGCACGGTTTTCAGGCGGGAAAAATTGTACCACACTTGTAATGTAAACGTCCTCTCTGTCGAGGCCAATTCCCTGTATCAGGCTATCGAGGAGTTTTCCACTTCTTCCAATAAATGGCCTTCTTTCCAGGTCCTCATTTCTGCCGGGTGCCTGGCCGATAAAGAATACCTTTGAATTTAGGTTTCCTTCTCCAGGAACAAAATTGACACTTAAATTCCATTTACTTTTTATGGGAATATTTTTGTATTCGGAATTTAACGCCTCCATATCAAGGTATTTTTTTAAATATGAATTTGCATACTGCATGAGGTCTTTCTGGTTCCCGAAGTTAAGATTTCCCATGGCATCAGAATAGTTGAGCCAGACGTAACCTCTATGTTCATCAGATACTTTCACTATTGTATTCTCGGGCACTATAGACATGAACATTCTCACATGTTTGAGTATTTTTACTGAATTATATGTGAACCTGTACGTTATATCATAATGAAAGTATGGTATCAGGTTCTTTTCGTCAATTTTTATTCCCGATTCTTCCCGGGTTTCCCTAATTGCAGCGGCAGTACCTGTTTCCCCCTTCTCAATATGGCCCTTGGGAAAATCAAGCCATCCTTCTGCCCTTTTCAGAAGCAAATATTTATAGTCACCATGGAAACTGGATATGACCACGATTCCATAACTGTATTCTTCTCTCATGAGTTGGAATTTCAAACATATATAAAAATTAGTCAGACCATTTATACGCATTAATTAATAATGGTAATTAAAAATGACCGGAAAAGAATAAATATACAATAAATGAAAAACTCTTTATTTTATAAGCCTTTTCAACTGTAATGAAGATATATGCTGAAATTTATCCGTCCAGAAACCTGGAAACTGTAAAACAGGACATAAAAAAACTGGCAGATTTTGACGGATTCAACATACCCGACAATCCTCTGGGATACCCGACAATGCCTCCTGAACTTATTGGCTATATGATAAGAGAGATGTTTCAGAATAAAGAAATCATACTGAACCAGCGCTTAAAGGACATAAATGAATTAAAACTCCGTTCCATTATAAAGGCAGCCAGGGCAATCAATGCATCTATTATATTCACACAGGGGGATAAACCAAAATTTGGAAATGAGTTCCATGAAATAAATTCAATAAATGCTATGAAGCTTGCCATCAAAAGGGGGGTAGAGTCTGGAGTTATATTGAGTTTCAGGAAACCTCTTTCTGAAATTAAAACAAGAATGGATTCCGGTGCTGATATTTATCTTGTTATCAATTTTGGAGACACTGCCATATTGAATAATATAAACACTGAAAAACTGGTTCCATATATCATAGTGAGAACAGAAAAAAACGGAGACATAGTTGACAGAATCAACCAGCCCTCCGTTAGATTAAAAGAATTGCATTCTTTTGTAGACCAGTTGCGCAATTATAAGTTCAGGGGATATCTGTTCTCTGTACCGGGAGATACAGTAACACTTACTAATATCCACAGATATATTTAATTTCCTTATTGGCGTGGTATCCAGTAATAGCTTAATGCTTTTCTGCTTATAATACCAAAGGCATGCTATGGATTTTTACAGCATATTGTATTTTATTTTGTATAAATAATTAATATTTATATATTCTATACAGATAAGGGAATATGGTTAAAACCATGTACAAATTTGTAATCGTTGCGATTGCCATAATTCTCGCTGGGGTGTTTATTACAACCTCCTTTTCAGGTTATCAGGATCAACAAACGTCAAATGGAATAACAACAATAGACGCATATTCAGCACATAATGTAAAGACTTTGAACAGCTCAGCTGTAACAAATTCGACACCGGCTAATTATATCATGAATCATGATATTATTAAAATTTCCACACTAACTCACGTGTTGGTAAATGGGACTTATCTGAATAGTGATATTGTAGATAAGGCTTTGATTACTAATTCCAGCGTTAATGATAGCAGGATTGGCAAGGCAACTTTAATGAATATATTTGTGAACAATACATATATTTATATGGCAACAGTGGCAAATGGAAGTATAGAGAATTCAGTTGTATGGTCTGCAAATGTAGAGTATGCAGGTATAGAAAATACCAGCATATGGGATTCCAGACTTGCCCATGTAACGGTAGAAAATGCGCATATTTTGAAAGCAAGTATATACAATGGGACTGTAGAGAATTCAACTTTGTATGATATGGGATTGCAGAATGTCACAGCTTCCAACACATCAATATATGATTCCTCCATGTCCAATGTAGATTTAGAGCATACAGTTGTCAAAGATGCATCTATAGATTCTGGATTTATAAACAACTCTAAGTTAATCTATGTAGGATTGGGTTCAGGCGTTCATCTAGGTACAAATGTAACAATAATTCCTTCAATAAATTCTTCACCTACACTGCCACCAACT
>JAKAAU010000207.1 GCA_021802165.1 Thermoplasmata archaeon | reverse complement strand
TGAACAGTCAAAATTGCAACCGAACTTTTATTCTCAGATTATTGATCAGGCATTATGGCGTATCTAAAGTTATAATTTATTCTATTTCAACATGGCCACATTTAGGGCATATCCAGCCTACCGGCTTATAGGAAAGTGAACCATCCATTACTTCCTGTATATACAATCTTTCCATTGGATAGCTTTCCTGCGTACTTGATTTTCTAAGCAAGCCTTTTTTAACCTGTATATGGGCCTCAGATGGGCAAAATTTTATATTGGCCATTTTTGTTTATCTCATACCTATATTTTAACCATTCTAATTTAGATTCTGATGGACAGGCTGTATCAAATTTTTATGCCTGAGAATACTTTTTATATGCCCCACACCATTTGATATTATTCTGGAGATATTTTTGAAGAAGCCATGAATAATATGAGTTATTGCAATATTGCTGTGCCTGCATAATGCGGAGAGTGGGATTTGAACCCACGAATCCCTGCGGAAATGGACCCTAAATCCATCGCCTTTTCCTAGCTCGGCAATCTCCGCGTACTCTGTATTATGGAACTTTATATATAATTTATTGAACAAGTTAAAAATACTTTCCACGCATAATCAATTATGATAGACCCGGATGACACAGCATTGGTTATGATTAATTACAGTACAGAGTTTTTCAGGCACACATTCAGCAAAATGGAATTTCTGATGGGTATGGATTATATGAATTCCTTCATTTCAGAATATAATATTCCTGTTATATTTACCAAAAGAGAACTATGTTATAATACCAGTAACCATGATTTAAATGGAATACATAATTTAAAGGAAAAGAACAGGAAAAAGAATATGCCTCCAGAATCTGATTATGATGAGAATTTTATAAAGGAATTTAATAGAAAGATAGCAGTAAAAAATGAAATACAAGTTCAAAAGGAGGATATTTTTTATCATAGCAATATGGAAGATATTCTGGAGGAAACTGAAAGAAAAACTGTATTATTTGGTGGATTTTTTACAGACACAGACGTATTCCTCAGCTCTATTAATGCAGGTATGCGTGAATATAGAAGCATAGTAATATCAGATATATCCTCCACATATTCTGAACGGTTATATTTTCAATCACTGGAAATGATAAGCCAGTTCATAGATGTCCTTGACACCAGAGATCTTGGTGAGGATTTCCCGTTATAGCTCTCATAAGGAAACTATTTAACCCAATGATAAATGATAGTTTATGCTGGAACAATTATTTAAACCTAAAAGTATAGCAATTGTTGGCGCATCTTCTGACAGCCTCAAGGTCGGCAACATCATTTTAAGGAACATAACATCATCTTTCTCAGGAAAAATTTATCCTGTAAATAATAAAAATTTAGAAATATCGGGGTACACTGCATATAAAAACTTGAGGGATATAAAGGATCAGGTTGATCTTGTTGTAATCGTTGTTCCCCGGGATGCTGTGCCAGGGGTGATGGAGGATGCAGCAGCAATAAAAGCAGGCGCTGCAATCATTATAACATCCGGCTTCAAGGAGACTGACCAGCACGGGGCAGAACTCGAGGATAAGATAATGGCAACCGCAAGGGAAAATAATATACGTGTTCTGGGACCAAACACGATCGGTTTAATAACACCGGAGGTCAATGCAACTTTTGCCTTTGCTGATGTAAAAAAAGGGAAGGCTGCAATTGTTGCACAGAGTGGTGGGCTGGGTGTGTACATGCTCAACTGGGCCCAGGAATCCAATGTGGGAATAAGCTATTTCATTAGCCTCGGAAACCAGGCAGACGTGGACGAAACAGATGCACTTCAATTCCTTTCCTCAGATGTTGAAACAAGGGCAGTATTTTCATATCTGGAGGGTGTTTCATCCGGGGATAAATTCCTGTCAGTTATACCGGATGTTACAAAAAGAAAGCCTGTCATATTCCTGAAGGGCGGAATCGGGAAAACAGGAGCAGCTGCTGTTAAGACACATACGGCCAGTGTTGCCGGGTCTATAGATATCTTCCGCGCTGCAGTGAGGACAGTCGGTGGCATATTTGTAGATAATATAGAGGATATGCTCAATCTTGCAAAGATAGTGCTATCATCAGAACCGGTAACTGGTGATATACTTATTATCACGAATTCCGGGGGACACGGAGTACTGGCCACAGATGCAATAGATACGGAGGGCCTCAAGGAAATAGAACTCCCTGATAGGATAAAGCAGCAGCTATTGAGCGTGATACCAGCGCAGAGTACATCCCGAAATCCCATAGATCTTTCCGGGGATGCTGACTACACCAGATACAATAACGCTCTGGGGATAGTAAAGGATCTGGACTGTACGAAAATAGTTATTGTGCAGTCGCTACCAATGGTTACATGTTCTGATGTTGCAAAGGCCGTGGTAAATTATCGCGGAAAGGGGGTAATAGGGATTACCATGGGACTGGATCAGAATGCGGCAGCAAAACTTCTGGACTCTGTATCGGTTCCATCATTTATATTTCCAGAGGACGCAATCAAATCAATTAAATATATGGTGGAAAGGCCTGAACCTATAAAAAAGATCAGGACAGCTGATCCGATAAGGAAGGCAGCGGACCTGGTTAAGGGAAAAACCTACCTGAGGGATTTTGAGGCAATGGAACTTATGGAGATATATGGAATAAGAACACCCCTGTATGCCATGGCGGAAAGCGTGGATGAAGCACAGTCAAGATCAGATACTGTTGGATATCCATTTGTCATGAAAATTTCACCTGATACTCCTGTACATAAAACAGACGTAAAAGGTGTAATCATGAATGTGGAGAAAGATATGGTTTCACAGGCATTTACAGAACTCAACTATAAAAGGGTGATAATGCAGCAGCAGATTTCCGGAGCAGAAATATTTGTTGGAGGAATAAACGATCCTGTATTTGGCCCTGCCATTGTGGTAGGAATAGGAGGCGTTTATATGGAAGTCATAAAAAGCCTGAGCTATGGCATATGCCCTGTTTCTGAGGATGAAGCATACCGGATGATAAAGGAAAGCAAGATTCTGGATATGCTTAGGGCAAGGAACAGCAATTACGA
The DNA here is from genome assembly GCA_021802165.1 of Thermoplasmata archaeon. The sequence goes on along the minus strand of JAKAAU010000207.1, from coordinate 425 downwards.
TGTAAATGCAACGGTAAGCGCCATTTCAAAGATATCAAACATGTTTATAGATCTGAATGTCAAGGAGATGGATATAAATCCATTAATTGTAAATGAAAAAGGTGCATTTGCTGTGGATGTGAGAATTGTTCTCTGATTCACCGGTAAAATGACATTATCATGCCGATCAGGAATATAATTCCTATAAATGAATTTGCATTGAAAAAGGACATTCTGATCGTTTTTATATTTGATGGATTTATAATAATATGCTCGTAAAGTATTAATCCTATAATGGGGATCAGAAGAAAGTCATAATATATATTTCTTACCAGAAAGGCTATGAAAACAAACAGTAATATGGTAAATATATGGAAAATATAGGATATGGCCATACCCTTCCTGAGGCCGAACCTAACATTCAGGGCTTTCAGCTTGTTTTTGCT
>JAKAAU010000206.1 GCA_021802165.1 Thermoplasmata archaeon | reverse complement strand
TTCTTTTCCTATCATCAGGCGAAACAATATTATCTATGATTTCCATAATCAATGGGATTTGCTGTGAGGGCATATCCCATTATTGTTTTTTTGTTAATAATGTTCGACATTTGTCCGATGTCTTATGAAATATGAGGCACATTAATTAAATTCATTATTAACCGGAGAGTTTATATTTACACATAATTACATACACAACCGTTCCAATGATTATGTTGTTATTAACATCAATATTATTTAATGTAAAGGATAATGGATCAATTAGAAATAAAAAGGCAATAGCAATATCAAAAAACTAAATTTTTTATGAAATATGGCTATCTATTGATTCCACTATATTTTTAAGTGCAACGGCGCTGTTGTGTTCAACATTCCTGGCAGAATATACAAATGTAACCTTAGTATGTTCTTTAACAAGCTCTTTTAGTTTTCCAATTTCCTCATTGCCTGACAGTTCTATGGTATACCGCTTAACAAATTCTTCCCATTTTTCATCCTCATGGTTAAACCATTTCCGCAGTTCTGTTGATGGGGCTATGTCTTTCATCCACAAATCTATATGTGCTTTCTCCTTTGAAATTCCCCTGGGCCATAATCTTTCAACCAGAACCCTGAAACCCTCCTCTGGAGTGTATTTATCATAAATCCTCTTTATGTATATCATTTATTAAAAATCCCGAGTGCATTAATAAGTTTATGGTATCCAGCTTCAATTGAATCTGGAAATAATTAACAATATGTTAAATAAAGGATTTGAATTATTATAGATATGACGCCAGCGGATAAAAAGCAAATTCTCCAGAAATCGGCAATATTATCCAATTTATCCTTAATTATTATATTCTTTGTTTACATAATTCTCTCTGAAATTCCATTCACAGTATATACCATACTTGTCATGGTTAGCATAATTATCATAAACAGCCTTCTGTTCATGCATTTCAAGGATGCAATGCGCGACCAGGAATCTGATGAAAACATATTTCAGTATATTACAGATGACCTGAGCTGGAGATATGTAACATATCTTTCCATATTTTTCCTTGCAATGTTGATTGCACAGGGATATATAAAAATCGTAGATACCTATTCATATCTCGTTATATTGAATGCATTTATAATATTCATATGGTCTATCTCTGCCAATAATCCTATGGTAAACATTCTTGTCAGGAAATCAGAAAAACTCCAGGACATTTATTTAAACAATGAAGCAGCGGATCTATCAACCCAGATGGGTATAAAAGAGCCGGAAATTTACGTAATCAATACAAATGGGAGAATAGCCAATGCCTTTGAGATAAATAAAAGGGAATCCTATGTTTTTATAACCAGTTATTTGATGTCTATACTAAACCATGACGAGATTGTTGGGGTCCTGGCCCATGAACTTTCGCACATAAAACTGGGGCATAACCGTAAAACAACAATGGTTAATTTTGTTGTATTCATCATAATGCTGAACCTGATTTCACTGGCAATTACCTCCACAAATGCACTGTTATTTTATTTAACTCCTGTATTTATCATTATATTATTTTTATTTATCTTTCTTGTTTCTCCTGCCATAAAACGGCACAATGAAACTGAAGCAGACCTTAACGCCGTAAAATATGTGAATAAGGATTACCTCATTAACGGCTTAAGAAGAATAGCAGAAACAGACAAAATCCCGGAAAATGTAATGAGATCTTTGAGCCTGGACCACCCTTCCACCGAAAAAAGAATCAAACTCATAGAAAATAGTAAATCCTGAATTAGCATTTATTATATATGCTCAGGTTAATCATAGCGGATGCGGAACTCCAGACAGTTCCGGAAAAAATGGCAAAGGACAGATCAATAAGGAACATTGCAGAAAAAAACCATAAGAATCCAGCTGAAATGCTTCTAGATTCAAATTATATGCATACCACAATAGAAAAATTTTATCCAGGCGAATCCAACAGGAGAGGCAGGCCCGATATAATATACATATTTCTGGAAATGGCTATGGAATCCATATTAAATAAAAATAATATGCTGGATGTTTACGTCCATACAAGGGATAATTTCATAATACATATCAATAATCAAACAAAATTGCCGCGATCATACAATAGATTTCAGGGCTTGATGGAGGACCTTTTCAAAAAACGGTCTATCGAGTATAATGGCAATGAATTGCTTTCTATGGAAGAGGGGAAGATCATACCATTTCTAAAAAACCTCGATGGCAAAACAGTCGTACTTTCACCTGATGGCAAAGAATCTTCATTATCAGGAATAATCAACTATAAGGATTTAAATGTTGTAATAGGTGGATTCTCCCAGGGTGATTTCATATCAGACCTCTATGGAAATTTCCCCTCATATAAAATATTCCGTGAAGAACTTACCATATGGTCTGTTGGCATGGAAATAATATCCCAGTATGAACGGTTTACTTCGTTGCTCGGATAATTCCGGAGTATTTCATGTTATTCTATTAAGATGGAATATTACACGCTTCGAGTTCAGGCATAGGAAATGTTATTCCTGGTTTGACAATACGTCTACTTAAAAACACTTATTACTGTAATAGAATTAATTAAATGGGGATAAATATGGTTAAACTTGGAAACAAGGAGGTTTCTAGCATTGGTCTGGGAACATATGGGATGGGAGGCAAGAATTCACCGGATTATAAAAATGACGCTAAAGAAGTAGAGGCTATAAAATACGCAATAACAAATGGGATAAATCTTATTGACACTGCAGAGTATTACGGACATGGGCATTCTGAGGAACTGGTAGGAAAAGCAATAAAGGATTTTGAAATGGAAGATTTGTTTATAATATCAAAGGTGTGGCCTGTTAATCTGCATTATAAGGATGTTATAAATTCTGCAAAAGAGTCATTAAAAAGATTGGATACAGATTATATTGATCTTTATCTTATACACTGGCCAAACCCAAAGATTCCTGTTGAGGAAACACTGGATGCTATGGGCGAATTGCTGGACAGTCATTTAATAAGAAATATTGGAGTTAGCAATTTTGATATAGCCAACCTAACAGAAGCAATAGACCAGCTCAAACATGGAAAAATAATTGCAAACGAGGTAGAATATAATCTGGAGAATTATTATATAGAAGATGATTTAATCCCGTTCTGCGAGAAAAATAACATTAAAATAATAGGCTATTCCCCACTGAACCAGGGCCGCATAAGCAGTAAAATAAACCATGTTGCAAAATCACTTGGCATGTCCAGTATACAGTGTACCCTCGGATACCTGAAGAAAAAATCTATACCTATACCTAAAGCATCCAGTATTTCACATATTAATGAACTGGTAGAATGCATGAATATTGATCTGGATGAAAATGAATATAACAGAATTAAGGAAGCTGTAAGAAGATAATTTAGTTCATTCAAGAATTTTCTGGATTTTATTTAAATGTAACCACATTTCTCATATTTTTATTTTGATTTAAAACCCGTAATAGTATAATGAGAAATATCTGGATCAGTTCAGTATTTATTTTATCTACTGCATAAACTTCCTGCCATA
>JAKAAU010000205.1 GCA_021802165.1 Thermoplasmata archaeon | reverse complement strand
CTTCTCAGTGCTGCCTGGGCATCGCCTGTAAGATGATCGGCCTCGTCCAGAAATATTATCTTGAAACCGAGATCATTTGAAGGTCTTATCTTGGCAAAATTTTTGATGTTTTCCCTTATGATATCTATTCCACGATCATTTGATGCATTCAGTTCCATAAAATTTTCCTTCCATGAATCACCGAATAATGAAATTGCAAGTGCAATGGCAGTGGAGGTTTTTCCCGTACCCTGTGAACCTGCAAATATGAGATGCGGTATATTTTTATCCTTGACATAGGCGTTTAATCTGTTGATATTTTCCTTTTCTCCTATGACATCTGATAGTTTTGTTGGCCTGTATTTTTCCGTCCAGATATTTAGCATACTTTTTTTGATAATTACTTTATTTATAAACCTATCTATGCAATCTATTTCAGGGTGCTGTTCACAATTGATGGGTAAACATTCCTTACTCCTGATGTGTTCTCTATCTCCCTTATGCACTGGTTCAGGTCCATTCCGTAAAGCCCAGATACTATTATTGCTATGGCAGAATGGTCACCGGATGTTGAAAATAAACTCTTTACAAAAATAAAATCCTTCAATGTTTCCAGTGTTTTTGTGTACTGTTCTGGCATGATGTCAAGGCCCAGTATTGCTTCATCTATCCCCAGTTTTTTGACCTGAAACCTTGTGGTGTATGCTATGATTTCCTTATCTCCTTCCATCTTCTGCAGACGGTTGCGTATTGTCCCGGGGCTTACGCCGCAGAGCTTTCCCAGATCCCTTATTGACAGCTTTGAATTGTCAAGCAGGTACCTGGCTATTTCAATGTCAAGCCTGTCAGCCATATTACCTCTATTATATTAAAGAATAAAAATTTATGTTTATAAAGTTATTAATAATAATCAATTGTTTATTAATTTATTATTATTTGTATAGTTTTATTATACAATTACACAATACTTTTATACTAATAACCAATATAGAATGGATAACAATGGAAAACAGAATGCCTTTAATAGGAGAGAAGTTCCCGGAAATGGAAGTTGTAACCACACAGGGAACAAAGAAACTGCCGGACGATTATAAGGGAAAATGGTTCATGCTGTTCAGCCATCCGGGAGATTTTACACCGGTATGCACCACAGAGTTCTTCTCATTTGCACAGAGAAGTGATGAGTTTCAGGAATTGAACACAGAACTGATAGGGCTCAGCGTTGATTCAAAGATATCACATATGGAGTGGATCAACTGGATACATGACAATCTGAAAATAGATGTAAAGTTCCCGATTATAGCCGATCCAATGGGAAATGTGGCAAGGTCACTGGGCATGATCCATGCAGAATCCGCAACATCCACAGTAAGGGCTGTATTCATAGTGGATGACAAATCCATAGTAAGGGCAATACTATACTATCCCCTTGAAATAGGAAGAAATGTATCTGAAATACTGCGTATGATCAAGGCGCTGCAGATGGTGGATAAATTCAAAATAGCAACACCTGCAAACTGGCCAGACAATGAAATAATAGGAAACTCCTTCATAAATCCTCCGCCGGCAACAATGGCAGATATACCGGAAAGATTGAAAAAATACAAGGGTTATGCATGGTGGTTGACATACAGGGATGCTCCTAAAGAGGATGTTGATGAGGCAAAGAAGGTTTCAAGAATGAAGGAGGGGAACTGAAATGCCAATGTATGAAACAGAAAACAATCTAGATGAAAAAACAAGGGACATGTCAAGGGCAAGGCAGTCGCTCATAGAGGAAATGCAGGCAATAATGTTCTATGATGAGAGATTTGATGCCACGAAGGATGTTGCATTGAAAGATGTAATAAAGCATAACAGGGATGATGAGAAAGAACATTTCTCACTACTGCTTGAATATCTCAGAAGAAACGATCCTGAACTTGACAGGGAATTGAAGGAAATATTATTCTCCAAAAAGGAATTAAAGGAACTTGGAGATTAAACAATAATTTTTTACTTTTTAAATAAAATTCAGGAGGATTAATTTCTTAAACTGTTTATTTGACTCTTTCTCATGGTTATTACTTAATTTTATATTGCAAAGAGTCTTTTTAAATTTACAGTAAACTAATTACACACACATCCTATTTCCTTATAAGAATTTAAAAATTTTATTTAAAATTATAAAATAATTTCCATCCTGAATATACAAGTAAGACGAATGAAACTATTATGAGAGCAATGAATAATAATGGCATTATTATTAAATTTACAGTATTATAGTTATGTACATTTATATGAACAGTAGAACTGAAATAATAAAGGAAAGGGAGCATTGAAATTACTGATTTCCCTGAAATAGATACTAGTGTATAAGAAAAGGTAATAAAATAATAAAATACAGAAATTATTTCTGATATTATGCTAAAGCGTGAAAAAACTATTGAAATAAAAAAAATTGCCATAATAGAAAATAATGTGTAAAATGAACTAAATAGCAGCAGTTCTATGCTACTATAAGTCACATAATTTATAATGGACAGTGAGATAAAAACGCCTGTAAGCAGTATCAATAAATCAAAGACCATGTAAACAACAAGTTTTGATATTATGTACTTTAATGCGGAAAAGGGGTATGTTATATATGTCTTTATTAAATTATCCGTTATATCGTTTTTAATATTCTCAATCAACCCAATGGACATTATCAATCCCATGAATACAAATATAATGATTGAAAGAGTTAGTAATTTTGCACTGTCAGGAATTTTTTCTGATCTGATAAAGAATGATAGCAGTATTTCTATAACTATTATGCTTAAGAAGTATACAATAACATTCCTGTTTTTTAATTCAATCCTTATTAATGGCATGATCGATTTCATTCAATAACCCCTCCCTTGAATCTATGGTCTTAATCTTGATTATATCACCACTGTAATTTGATAATTTCAACAATAAGTCCTTTATTTCATTGTAATACACTGTTATATTTTCTCCCTTAACTGTTTCAAAATCATCCTTTAGGTAATCATATAATTCATCATTGTTTGATGATACTATCTCTACTTTATTTTTTGTTCTTTCATATTTTATTTCCTTCAATTTTTGGCTATCTATCAGGAATATTCTATCGGATATGTCTGTTAATTCCTTTAAATCATGGGATGCTATTATAAAGGATGTGCCCTTCTTATTATAATTTTGAATCATAGTTTGCATGGACTTTATGGCATTTATGTCAACGTTTGAAAATGGTTCGTCGGCAAACACGAGTTCAGGTTTATGTAGCATGGAGATAACAAAGGCAAATCTCTTCAAATAGCCGGCTGAAAGTTCCTTTATTCTGTATTTGTATACCTTTTTAATGCCCGATAATTCTATGAAGTTTCCATCTATATCGACATTGTAAAGTTCAGAGATTATTTTTATATAATCCTCAACGATTATATTTGGGGGAAATACTGGCTTATCACTTATTAGGCCTATATGTCTCTTTGCGTCGTTTATGTTTTTGTGCAGTATTTTGACCCCGCCAGATGATATGCTTCTCAATCCGCAGCACATCTCTATAAA
>JAKAAU010000204.1 GCA_021802165.1 Thermoplasmata archaeon | reverse complement strand
CTATGCTCTGCATGGAGAATACCATGCCAACATATTTCCCTCTTGATTTTATATTGGAATATTCACTCATTATAACAGAAGATGTAGCATAATCTCCCCCTATTCCGAGCCCGAGCAGGAACCTCCACCCTATAAGTACAGATGGATTCTTGAATGACAGGAATGCGCTACCGAGTCCGCCTATCACAAGCAATACAAGTTCAAGACCATACACTGCCTTTCTTCCCAGGTAGTCAAGCAATCTTCCGAATATGAGCGCTCCCAGAACAGCTGCTATTAAAGACATTGATGCTATCAATGCCACATCTGTCTTGGTCAGGATCCACCCAACCATTGGTAGTATCGTAATTACCGTTCCAATAACAAATAAATCGTAAGCATCCGTAAAAAATCCCATTCCGGCTGTCAGGAAAGTCTTGAAATGGAATTTTCCTGCGGCGGCATTATCCAGTGCCTGATTTATTGTATCTATATTTCCACTATCTTTGTTATCCATATTTTCCAAATAAATATTAATAAAGAGTGAATAAATATTATCCATATAAATTATATATACATATATAGTACAATATAGCATTATATATTAAATGAATCTTTTGTCTCAATGTATTTATGAACCGTTTCTATTAGCATTGCAAGTACTATTATAATTCCACCAATAATTATGTATAGTGTGGGTATTTCTTTTAGAATCAGTATGGACGCAATTACGGCAAAAACCGGTTCGCCAACATAAACTACACCGGCAGCTGTTGGTTCTATATACATCAAAGCCCTTGTATTTATCAGTACTGCAAAGAAGCTTGCAAAAAGAGCAGTAAAAACTATTGTAAAAATAACTATAGGTTTTGACAATCCAGACGGTTCCCAGCTAAATGGAAGAAAGATGGTGGAAAGTACGCCGACTATCAGAAGCTGATAAAAGGTAAAAACCATGCTGTCAAGAAATTTTGTATATTTGAATACGTATGCCGTTTGAATAGCGTAAAATATGGCACAAATAAATGTTAAAAGGTCCCCGAAAGCATCTGCCGAACTAAATTTCAGGGAAGACATCAAAATAAGGCCAATGAAACCAACCGAAACAGCTATCACGTCTACTTTATTTAGTTTTATTTTAAGATAGAGTAGAGAAATTATAGGAAGCAGTACAACATACATTCCGGTAATGAGCCCTGACTGTGATGATGTGGTATATTCTAAACCAACTGTCTGGGCATAATATGCAATGAAAAGAATCGCGCCACCTGTTATTCCAAGAACCACATTCTTTTTTTCCATGAGCATTTTATTTTTTAAGATGATCGGAAGCATGAACGCAGCTGAAAGAAGAAATCTGAATGAAAGCAGCATTGTTGGAGTTATGTAATATAAGGATAATTTCATTATAGGAAACGTTGCACCCCATATGATCACTACAGATATCAGGAGCATAAAATAAAAAATTTTTCCCTTCATTCAAAGTTCAGTATTTCATTACTAATTAAGTTAATCCTGAGTTATATATAAATGTATTATACAGGTTTACATTAATATTTTTAACCGCCGAAAAGGAAATATTTCATCAGTCTGGGTTTTCTTATGAGAATTGAGAATACAACCCTCGCCGGGTAATCTATATCACCCAGGGAATTTATTCTTTTTATTATGCCCTCTGTATCTATTGTACTGTAAATCTTATTTAGCAATTCATCATTGGTGCTTATTCTCGCAAAGTATTTCTGGATAATAGAATCAATATAGAGTTCTCTTCCTATCTCGTGTTTCCAGAGTTTCTGGTATTCTATCAGTGATTTTTCTGAAAAATCCTCTCTTTCCAAGGCATGGCTAATTGCAGTATATCCATTCTTAGCGGATATTATCCCTGTGTATATGCCTCCTCCTGATAATGGTTTTACAATCCCCGCAGCATCTCCCAGAAGTATAGACCTGTTGGCATAGGTTTTCTTCAGGTAATTTATGGGTATCGGACCTGCATTGATGCCAAGTACCTGTGATCTTTCAAATTTACTGTTTATATTTTTGAAATATTTTATTGCAGTTACGTGATCAACTCCTACGCCTATTCTAGTTATCTCTCCAGACGGTACTGCCCATCCAAAAAAACCCTTGCTGTTTTCAGACCCTATAAAAACATTAACATCATCCTGGTCTTCCAGATGGAATGAAGAATCCACCTGGTATGTGGATATGAGTTTTTTTGGCCTTTCATAATCAAGTGCGTATCTTATTCTGCTGTTTGCACCATCTGCACCTACAACTATTTTTGCCTTTTCATATTTTATTTCACCGTTTTCGCGGTATTTTACCTCGGCGTAATCTTCGTTTACCTTGGCGTCAAGAACCCTCGCATTTATCCTGGTATCGGTTCCAGCACCGATAGCCATGGCAGATACATCTTTATCGAAATCATCTCTATACATTACTATGGTTTTCTCTCCCTTGGATATATGTATACTTTTTCCATTGGGGAAAAATAAATTGGCACCGTGAACTTCATTGATCTTTGATTTTGATTTTACGTACTGAAATACTCTTTCTGATACAAGACCGGTGCATTCCACTGGCTTCCCTATTTCCCTATGTTCCTCTAACTGAAGTACACTGTATCCATTTTTAGATAGTAAATAGGCGAGATAGGACCCAGAAGGGCCGGCCCCTGAAATAATTACATCGTACACTCTTATTGATATTAATTTAATATTTATAACCTTACAAAATGGTTTTGCAGTTATTCACCATTCCAGTTATAATTGTACCAATGGAATATTTTTATAGCATGATTAACTACAAATAATAATGAAAATAAGAGAATTTTTGACAAGGCATAACAGGCTGTTTATACCGCTTATAGCCATACTCTATGCGCTGCTGGTATTCTCTCTATCATTATATTACGTTTATTTACCTCTATTGATGTTTATAATCCTGATATTTACAATACCGATTGTAATGTTCTTGCTTATGCATTTCCTTGGAATGTACAAATTCAAGCCAAGACTGTTCGGAGGTATAGTAATACTGTTAGTTGTTCTCATCATAGTAGGGGGAATGTATTCTACATATTTCTATGACCTGAATGGAAAGGAAAGCAAGGATATTAACGGGACATCAATAAACGTTGATATTTCTCCATTTTCAGGTGTTGATAAGAATTATAATTTTACTATAATTACTGATTATAAAGGTTCTCTGAATAATTCTTACCTTTATATATATTCAGGAGGAACTTATTCACAGAACATCAGCTATAATAGGCTCAATCATACAGAAAAAAATGGTATAATCACAATGTACTACGATACAAAACTGCCATCCGGGCTTTATGATACAAATTACACAATCACCGGCAATATTACAGTTACCATGGCAGGTCCGGTGAATGTTAACAGGGTAACATTCTATGAATTCTATGTATTTGCACTAGCAGATAGATATATAGCTTCCATTGGGATACTATATGTAATAGGTTTAACAGTAGCTTATTTTCTAGGTAAGAAAGGCATTACCAGATATTAAATATATATTTTCAAATTTAATAGATATTTATA
>JAKAAU010000002.1 GCA_021802165.1 Thermoplasmata archaeon | reverse complement strand
TACCATCAGAAATTGCCCGGGTTTAATTTCTGATCGCCTTCTTATAAGTTCCGGCACCTGTTTCCCTATTATAGTACCGGCTGCTGTAAAATCAGAACCTTCTTTTGTATCGCCACCAATGATAGATACATTAAACTTGTCCAGCTCGTGCCTCACTCCCCTGTAAAATTCCTCCAGGTAGGAAATATCGTATTCCGGAGAAACAGATAAGGAGATAAGGAAACCTGATGGTATTCCGGCCATAGCCGCAATGTCGCTCAGGTTAATTGCCGCAAAAAATTTCCCGGCGAGAAAAGGCTCTGTGCCTTCCGGCAAATGGGTTTCTCTTGTTATAAGATCTGTTGATAACAAAGCATAATAATTGCCAAAGTCTATAATTGCACAATCGTCCCTGTTGTCAAGATTTTTAGAGCCATCTTCAAGGGTTTGTATTATTTTTCTCTCCCCTAAATCTTTTAATTTCAATATTTCTCTTATAAATTTGTTTAATTTAAAGTTTGCCCTCTAAATTTTCTGTGTGGAATTAGCAGTTTAATGGTAATGCATTGTTGTTAAAATTGGAAAATTTTTATATGTGATAGATATACTCTATCATAGGTGATAGAATTTATTAATAATATGGATACCCTGAGAAATGAACTTTACAATAATTCCAGAGATATTATCAAACTACTTGAAGAAAGGAGGGAAATAGCTGGTAAAATTGGGGAATGTAAGGTTGCCGGAGGTCTGAAAATAAGAAATCGGGAGAGGGAAATAGAGATATTAAAATCCCTTTCATACGATCATTTCACTGAATTTGTGTTGAATTTGCTTTTCGAGTTTTCAATAAATTATGAAGTTTTAAATAGAAACTCTGCTGATAGTGTAAAGTATTCCAGAATTCTTAATGGAGTAAAATATATAGAATACAGAAGTGAGAGGGATAATCTCATATTTCTCCTTTCCAGAATCCTTAATCCGGGCACTGTGGTGCTATGCGATTACCATGAAATTAGCAAAATCCTTATCAGTGCCGGGCACCATATAGCAAATGCTATTGAAAAGCCTGATCTTGTTATATATATGGATGGAAGAGAAAATCAGGAGATAATAATAAAAGATGGTTCCATGCTTATATCTGAAAATTTCCTTGCCAGTAAAGCAAATATATATACCGTGGAAATACAGTAATATGCATTTATTAATAGTAGGATCAGAGGGGCGTTTAGGAAGAACATTGATGAAAATTTTTCCCGGGTCATCATCCATAGACCTTGAAAATGAAGATCAACTTCAATCTGAACTTACAAAAGCTGATTTTGCACTTCTAGCAGTTCCATTGGAGGAAACAGTGAATATTATCCGCAGTTTTCCTGAATATAGAGGGTTTGTTGATTTAACATCCATGAAGTATAACATGGAGGAATTTTCCGGGCATATAATAAGTATTCACCCATTATTCGGGCCAGAATCCTATAAAACTAATAAGACAATTATCTTCATTAATGATATTTCAACTCCTGATTCACTGGATAAGGTAAAAGAACTATTCAATGGATACAGAATAATATCTATGAATGCCCGAGAGCATGATTATCTTATGAGCGAACTACTTGTGAAACCATATATACTTTCATACATATCTGAAGCTAGCAATACAGATATAGTAACAGGTTCCTATATCAAATTTCTCGAGATTGAAAAAATAAAACATAATGAAAATACCGAAATTTTTCTTGACACAATAAAATACAATGAAAGGGCCATGGAAATAATAATAAATATAGAAAAAAAACTGGATGAGCTTAAAAAATTAATAGGTAATAGATGAACCTGATAAGCGTTTTAGAAGCGTCATATAATCACCCTGGAAGAACATTTTATCTTCCAGATCCAGATCATATCTATAGTCTTCCAGATCCAGTGAATTATAATAATCACTTAATTCACCAAAATCATGGTCAAGGGAAGATTGCATTATAAGGTCAAGCAATTTGCCGTCGTATTTATCGTTATGCACTCCTCTCTCCTTATTCCCGCCTGTAGGGTATGACAGGACAGGGTACTGGCTTCCGAGGTCTATCAAAATCTTTGCCAGGGAGTATAGCCTGGGTGGGCGGTACAGTCCCTTTTTCCATAGTTTCTCTACCAGTGTATTCTTCTGGATATTCATTGGATTTATTGATATATCTGCCGAGTATGGGGCTACAATAGAAACTGATTTTTCTATATCAGCAATAGCCATTTTTTCTGATATGAATGGAGGTTTAAACAATAAATACGTACGTAATTCTATTTTTTCCTGTTGCAGAATTTTTGCAGCATCAATAAATTTTTTCAATGTACTTCCCTTATTAACTGAATATTTCATAATATAGTCATCTGCACTTTCTAGCCCTATGGCTATTCTCAGGTCAATCTTTGCCTTTTTAAATGGTTGCAATGTTTCAGGTTTTATATATTCTGTTCTTGACTCTACAAGCAATTTATCAACCTTATCTTTCATCCTATCGATAAAGTAATCCCTCACGGCAGGGTGTACTTCGTTGGGATCGAGAAAACTTCCGGAAGTAAATATTTTCAATACTTTTGTATCGTTAAGCGAATCATATAATGTATCTACCTGCCTCATAAGATTTTCATCCACTATTTCAGGGGAGGTGTCATTAAAATAGCCACACATGGAACATGCCGTAAATTTATACCACGCACATCCTGTTGTCCTGAAAATACATACCATTGTTTTCTCCGGGCTACCTCTCAGGCGATCCAGTTCTTTCCAGATGGAAACTGGTTTATCAACATCATTTTTTCTGTTATTTTCATGCATGAGGCTTTTAATGTAAAGCGAATAATCTCTAACTACCATTTATTTAGTATTAATCCTATCTATATGAGTATTGTTGTCTATTTATTTGAAAATATGTAATATTTTTAATTTCTGTGAGCTTTTTTCTTTAATTCTTTTTTTCTATGGTAGTGTTTATATAGAAACGCAATTCAGGATATAATAGTAAATCTCTATTAGGTAAAAATTATATATTATCTTCAAATCAACCTTAGAGGGCTCGTAGTCTAGTGGTATGATGTCTCCCTGACACGGAGAAGGTCACCGGTCCGAATCCGGTCGGGCCCATTCCATTAATTGTAAGTAAAATGAACTCATATAACACCTTTTATAGATGCCTTTAAAATGTTTTAGATATATAGAAATTATTGAATATTTGAAAATAAAAGTCAATCCAATTTTCACATCCATGTTATTATGCCTTCTCTGTTATCCTTATAAATAACTTCATACCTCCGTGGCCTTCAAAAATGATTTTGTTCTCTCTTTAGACTTGCCTCTAATCCGGACACTTTTAGATTAGGCAGTTTAGCTAATAGCTCTGAGTTCGAAAGCGTAGTATTGTAATAAGCAAAGAGTAAGGTGATATAAAAATAATTATTCATTTTAATCTGTTCTCATATACAATACAGAGTTTTTGATTAATATCTAAAGCCATAGTCGTTATACTTTAAAACAACTATATAGTCATTAATTCTCGGTTCGACGATACCTATTATTGCATATATGGATATTAAGTGCCTGAGGATAAATAATAAAATCTGTGAAGGTTGTGTACATAATTATGTGTAAATATAAATCCCCTGTTACTAGCAAATTTAATCATCAAATAACATGGAATGATACACCTTTTGAGCAAGGGGGTAACAAAATATTGAAAATACAGATATGGATAGAATATTGAAGGAAACAATAAAAGAGAGAATGAATTTTTGAAATAAGAATAACACTGTGCAATCAGATAATGTACATTATTTTCTGTAAATTGTAAATAGCCTTACTCTCTGTTGATTTCCTCCATATTAATATATTTTCTTCCTGTTACATACCCCTCATTTATATCTATCATTAAGGTTCCACTTCTTTAAATCCCTCATATTCTCTCTGTTCAATCCATAACTTTTTATCTTTTCTTTTATTACTTCTAATTGGTCTTGCATTTTTTTCATCTCCTAATCTAAATTATGCAAGGCCATTTATAATTTACAGACAATTACTTACACTATCGAATTTATGAAATTGATATGAAGGGCAACATAGAATTAAAGCAATAAGGGAGATATCTGAATTGGTAATATAACTCAGGTCATCTTTATTTCTGCAATTTGGGAATATAAATTCCTGATAAAAGAAGATGTAGCAGATTCAAAACTATCGCAGAATTTTACAACGCCCAAATAAGAAAAAAATTCCTTTGCTTTAACACAAATATTAGCATAAATGTATTATTTTGGTATCAATTAACTTATGGAGTAAAGCCAGGGCGTTACTGAACTGCTGTTTATATAGCTCCCTAGCAAACTATTCTGATAGGTTCCGTGTACCAGTACAAAGGAATTAACTGATGCTGTTCCGTTATACAAGACAGTAATTGATTTACCATTGTCATTCAGTGTGAATGCAGATTGCCCGTTTACTGTTACATCTTGCGTTATCTTGCCGGCTAAATAATATGAATTATTGTCTTTCATTGCAGAAGGGCTGGTGTTTAGAATAGTTGGTATAAGGCCGTATATTAATAATGCCAGTACAATTATTATTACAAGGACTATTATTCCTTTATGTTTATTTCTTGCCATTTTACTCATATACCTATCTATAATTATCTATTTAAATACATCTACACAACCTTCACTTATTTAAAATATTAAAATTTGAAAGTACACTTATTATTTATAGATTCTATATGCAGTTATTTCCAGTAGTTTTCATATCAATCTCAATTCTTTAACTCCGGGCAGGAGATTTTTTTTATGCATTATTTCATAGAAGAATTCCAGTCCTGATTTTACATCATCTATGGAAACATTGTATTCCTTTACATCCGCACCTATAGTACCCTTTATAACTTCAAGGCTGATATCTGAATTCTGCACCTCTCTCATAATTTTTACATCTACAGGCAGTATTTCCTCCATATGTGATTCGGCATATTTTTTGCTTTTATTGTACAATTCCTTGAATTTTAAAGCATACTCCTCTCCAATTTCAGAGTTGATGACAACTGTTCCCATGGGCATCGGCCTGTTGCCCGATAATTGTTTCCACATTTCCCACATGCTTGCAAGCCTTACAGGTTCAACTCCCATCTTTCTCAGGTCATACATTGCCTTAAGTTCATGGACTGCAACCATAACACCGTCTTCGTTCACCATGGAATTTACCTCATCGAGGACCCTGTGTACCACTATAAGTTTCTTATACTTCCCGATTAGCAACTTATACAGGTTAAAGGCAGTGGTGTTCAATCCGTGGACAATTATTTTAGAATTCTTTATTTCATCAATATCCATTTTTTTCATTGCCAGAATGGGCATTCCTGTGATTCCGTCAACAGCCGAAGCAACAGCACTTGAAAGGATAAAGTAATCATTCTGGATATAAGGGTAAAGTGCAGCCGATGGAACTGATATATCAACATCTTTTTTCACTATTTTATCATTAACCTCCTGCACAGTTGGAATGAACTCAAACTCCAGGTTAAAATCGTCGCTTTTTACCTTCTTTTCCAGTAATGGAATAAATGGGTATAGATCTCCGGAATCTGCTAAAGCACCAATTTTTAAGGTTTTCATATCTGGTTATATGCAGATAATATTAAAACGTTTCAGCAAATTCAATTTTTCCTTTGTTTCAACATGATTATAATTAAACTCTCGATATAGAAATTTCCAGAAGGTAACTGCATAGAAGTGGAATATGCGTATGATTTTTATATTAATACAGGTTATATATGCTATGGTAAAAATAGCACTCACACAATTAAAGCCTGTAGCAGACAAGGATGTAAGCTTAAGAAATATTGAATATTATGCTGGCACTGCAGCTGCAAATTCCGCTGATTTAATAGTATTTCCAGAATATTATATGTTTTATTCACAGTATAAGGATGCTATAATAAGAAATGCGGAGGTGCTTAATGGCAATTATATAAAAAGGATAAAAGAGATATCCAGAACCAATAAAATCGGCATAATAACTGGCATCAATGAGGTCTACGACCATAATTATTACGATACTGCCGTATATGTAAACGATGGTGAATTATTAAATTATTACAGAAAATCGCATCTGTACGATGCTTTTGGATACCGGGAATCCGATATTTATACATATGGAAATGGACCATTTAAAATTTCGAAAATAGGAAATATAAATTTTGGGATGTTAATATGTTATGATATAAGATTTCCTGAGGTTTTCAGGAATTACTCACTTAATGATGCGGATATGGTTATACTGATTTCAGCATGGTTTGCCGGCCCTATAAAAGAGGAGCAATGGTTATCACTTGTATCCACAAGGGCACTAGAGAATACAACATACCTGGCTACTTCTAACATGATTGGCGGTGGCTTTACTGGCATAACTACATTTACCGACCCCATAGGAGCTATAATAAATAGGGCAGCAGAAGATGAAGATATTATTTATTCGATCATTGATACAAACAGGATATCAACTGTAAGGAAAAAAATGCCGGTTTTAAAACAGAGGAGGCCGGAATTATATAAACTGTGAGTGCTCTATGATATATATTATAATAAGGCGGGAGATTTCTAAGTATCTTGTTACTAAAATTTCCTGTGACCATATGTTTGATAAAATAGAGCGGCTTGATGATAATGAAGTTATAATAGATTTTCTTCTTGTGTATTATATTAGCAATGAATTCATTGATGCATACATTGCTAACAGGCACATGAGCATGAAACACATAGTTGAGAAAAATATACCACTGACAATGAAAAAATTATTAAGCCAGCAATCGGAACTTTAACCTTATCATATATTTAAAATTAACGAACTATTATTTATCGCAAATATTATCCCTGTCATTTATATGCTATCATGGCAGAATAACCAACTACCCTTTTTCTATCCTTGCTGTAATCGCCGGAATTGCTATGGTTTAATAGGGCTATTTTCCCTTTCATATTTTTGGTAATTAACATAAGTATGGCAATAGCCCCATAACCACATGCAGTAATGCCATATTTTTCAATATCCTGGTAAAATTTTAGTGTACGCATTTCCTGTATGTCATTTATTAAAATCTGATCCAGCTCATTGTTTTTATCATATGGGAGGTAATGGTTAAAATTTGAGCTTATAAGCACAAACGGTTTTTCCTCCAGGCTTTCAATGGTCTCTGCTATGTTTCTGGCAATAGCTGCTCCCTGATTCCCAAGTATTAATGGTGTAAAGGTAAAATTACTTTTAAAAAGGTATTGTAAAAATGGAAGCTGGACTTCTATTGAATGCTCTGTTATGTGTGCTTCCTTATCGTCATGGATAATATCAGATTTCAAAAGCAGCCTCTCAGATAATTCGGAATTAACCTTTGCATAGCCTAGAGGAGTACTCCAGTAACCATCCAGATATATGGCAGGATATGCAGGAAATTTTGAATGGTTAGGCCCGATTATAAGGAATGTCCTTTTTTTGCTCTCCTGTATTATTTTGTATGCATATGCAGCTGTATGGCTGGAATACATATACTGGCCATGTGGAACTATGGCCCCTATGAGTTTTTTATACCGAATATCAGGCATTGTTATATCCATGGAACCCTTAATACTATCCATAAGTGCTTCATAGTCATCCGGATAGAATCCCCCCGATACGTGTGGTTCTCTGGTGTTATCCATATATAAGAATTACTATTATTTATATAAAGTTTATATAAAGGTTTAAACTCCAATTATGATTATATATAAATGTGGAGCACTCTGGCAATTCACTTAAAAATTGACAGAGAGTCTTTGGAAAAATTCAATGTGTATATAGAAAGGAAGGATAGCCCAGATCCATTCTACCCACGGTTGCGCATAAAAATAATTTATGCTAAAGACAGGTTCATTTATGCATTATACTGGGGCCATAGGCCGGGAACAGATATATTTTATTCTTAATATTTTAATAATATTTATTATTCAATTCTTTATCATGAACCAATTGATAGATATTTCATATATCGGCAATTCATGATTTTAATCTTATTTAATGATCATTTAAAAGTTAATATTTTTACAAGTTCTAGTATAAAGATGAAGTTAGCTACTTCACGCCCCTCTTTTAAAATCATATTGTGATAAAATGAAAATTGTAATATCGACGATAGGTGTTATTATACTATTTCGTAGAAATCTCGTGTTCCCTAGGGTTATTCTGGGATATTCCAGCATATGTCTAAACATTTAAATATTTCATATATATTATCAGCAGAGAAATATGAGTACAGAAAGCGAGCCACCGAGTGAAAAACCTGTTACGGCTATAGTCGATGTTTTTGTAGATACTACAAAAATAGAAGACGTTGTTAATGAACTCTGCCGACTTGATCGGGTAGAGGAAGTCTACGAAGTTACAGGCGAATTCGATATAGCAACAGTTATTAGTTCTAGAAATATAGAAGACTTCAGGGATTTTCTGAAAAATAAAATTATGAAGATACCTGGAATCAAGAGCGTAGTTAGTTCTATAGTGCTGACCTCAGATAAAGGACCTAGGTCAGATAGGAAACAGTAATTAACCCACCCTGAAGTGAGTTTTTTTTCAGGAAAATGTAAATGTGAGGATATTATGTATAACAAAGATAGTAAAACAAAAACTGGATATAATTTAAAAGGCATATTGAGGAAAATTTCATTTAACCGTGAAATTGAGAAGGCTTTGACAGAGGATCGATATTGTAAAGATACTGCATTAGTGTACTTTGAAAGGCTGGAGGGGAAACCATCATGATTGGACCTTACTATTTTCTTATTATTGCACTTGTCTGGGCAATAGTTGTCCTTCTTGCATGGATTCTTGCTAAATACCTGCAGGGTGTGTATGACAGCGGCAAAACAATTTTTGATAAAATAATGGATCCAGTTGACAATGTTATTTACAAAATTCTAGGCATAGACAAAAATCAGGAAATGGGATGGAAGGAATATTTTCTCTCCCTGTTTATATTCAGCATATTCACAGCGATTATTTCATTTCTTGTGCTATCATTCCAGGGAGTACTGCCATTGAATCCCATGAAATTTGCTGGATTGAAATGGCCACTGGCATTAAATACTGCCCTTTCTATTTCTTCCAATACTAACCTTCAACATTATGCCGGGGGATCATCACTTTCATATCTCGGGCAGATGGCAGGAATCCAGTCCCTCCAATTTACTTCAGCAGCAACTGGACTCGCTGTGGCTGTTGCGATTTTCAGGGGATTTGTAGGTAAGAAAGATGAAAAGTCAAAGCTCGGAAACTTTTATGTCGACCTTATAAGAAGTATAACTCGCGTTCTCCTTCCACTATCGATAATAGGAGCAATTATAGTTATAGCCCTGGGAGTTCCGCAATCTCTATCCGGATACGATCTGACAACAAGTCTTTCAGGAATTTCACAGATAATTAAGGTAGGGCCTGTTGGTTCTCTGGTTTCCATCATGCAGTTGGGTACCAATGGTGGTGGATATTTCGGTGCCAATTCTGCATATCCTTTGCAGAATCCAGGCCCGCTTTCCAATTATGTGGAATTGGGAATGATGATGTTAATTCCGACTTCAATGCCTTTCCTTTTTGGAGGGATGTTGCGGAATAGAAATGAGGGGAGAACCATTCTCCTGGCATCATACACACTTTATGCTATTGATTTGGCAATAGCCCTGATACCTGTTACAACGCTGGGAGCAGGTATGGAAACCAGATTTGGCGGATTTTCTCCAGTTCTATGGACAGTAACAACAACGGCATTCACCACGGGCTCCGTAAACACTTCACTGGCTGCAATGCATCCTCTTGTAATTCTTGCAGCATTCATGGGAATGATTATTCAGGCAACGCCAGGTGGAATTGGGGTCGGAGCTATGTACATGCTTATGTATATTATCATAACTGTGTTCATTGTAGGATTAATGGCAGGCAGAACCCCAGAGTATCTGGGTGGCAAGATAACTGCTGGCGATGTTAAACTTGCCGTCATAGCTTTCCTGGCCCACCCTATAATAATACTCGTTCCAACTGCCCTGGCATATGCTACAGGAGCGGTACATGGAATTGGGTTGGGAAGTGGACCTGTGGGTTTCACACAGATCCTCTATGAGTTTACTTCATCTGCAGCCAACAATGGATCAGATTATCTGGGTACACAGGCGAACACAACATTTTTCAACGTTTCCACAGGAATAGTGATGTGGGCTGGAAGATTTATTCCTATACTTATAATGCTTGCCATTGCCGGTAGAATGCATGAAAAAAAGAGAAGCTCTGAGGCTGCGCTTAGAACCGATGGCCTGGTTTTCCCTGCGATACTGATCGTAAGCATTTTTATACTGGCAGTGCTTACGTTCTTTCCATTTCTTGCCATTGGCCCAATTCTTATGCATCTGGAGGGGATAGGAAATGCTCTTTAATAAAAATAAAAACTTTGAAGGTAAAAAGGAATCAGGAAACCCTGAAGGACATATCAGCTGGGCATTTATTATAAAGGATTCGATCCTGAGGATGAACCCTGCCCGGCTTATAGGAAATCCTGTTATGTTCGTGGTTGAATTGTCATTCTTTGTCGTTCTCCTTATGGCAATAGTTCCCGGGGCATTTCCCCATCTGGCACATCAGAGCAGCAGAATGTTCTATGCAGATGTTGCGGCGATTCTTCTTATTACAGTATGGTTCAGTACAGTATCTGATTCCTTTGCCGAAGCCAGATCCAGGGTAACTACTGCCAGCCTGAAAAAGCTCGAGAAGGAAGGAATAGCAAAGAGAATAAAGGAAGATGAAGGCAGTGGAAGAACTATTGAATCTGTAAAATCATCAGAACTCAGGAAAGGAGATGTAATACTCATTGAAAAGGGGGACCAGGTTCCGATAGATGCTGAAGTTACAGAGGGGATCGCTATGGTTGATGAATCACTCCTCACAGGGGAATCTGCTGGAGTGAAAAAATCTAAGGGCGATACAGTTATAGGCGGCTCTACGGTAATAAGTGATTCCATTGTTGCCATTGTTAACGTTAACCCGGATGAAACATATATCAGCAAGCTTGTGAAGATGGTGGAATCTTCAGAAAGGCCTAAAACACCCAACGAACTTGCGCTTTCCATATTGCTTATCGGGTTAACCGGCGTATTTACTATCATTCTTATATCTCTAATTGCATTCTCCCTTTTGCTTAACCTTGGAGCCGATCTTTCTGTGCTTATCGCCCTGTATGTTTGCCTTCTGCCTACAACCATAGGGGCACTGCTTCCTGCAATAGGAATTTCAGGAATAACCCGGATGTCAAAGAACAATATTATAGCAAAATCAGGCAAAGCTATAGAAACTGCAGGAGACACAGACACGATACTTCTTGATAAAACGGGTACCATAACTGTTGGAAACAGGCTAGCCTATGAATTTATTCCACTAGGCACCCACACAGAAAGGGAATTAGCTGAAGCCGCATTCCTATCGTCCTGGAACGATGATACCCCGGAAGGAAAGAGCATCCTGGAACTCGCATATAAGAAGAAATTCGTTCCGAGGGAATATGATGCCCTGAGAGAAGGAGTACAGGAAGAATTCAGCGCAGTTACAAGAAAGAGCGGGATAACACTTACCGATGCGGATGATTTTACCCTGCTTAAAGGAGGGAGGGATATACTGCAAAGGCACAGATTCCGGAGAAAATTCGAGCTACAGACACCCATGACACAGGAAACAACAATACAGAAAGGTGCTCCAGAATCGATCAAGGAATCCGCAAAAATATGCCCTGATGGATATGATGATGTGGTAACCAGGATAACATCAGAAGGAGGTACCCCCATTTCAGTATCAATGGATGGAGATATCCTAGGGATTATATATTTCAAGGATGTGATTAAACGGGGAATCAAAGAAAAAATACTAGGGCTCAAAACTATGGGCATCAGGCCGGTAATGATCACTGGAGACCATCCACTTACCGCAAAAAATATTGCCGGCGAGGTGGGAATTGAGGATTATGTTGCCCAGGCAAAGCCCGAGACAAAGTATCAGAAAGTAAAGGATGAACAGGCTGAGAACAGGATTGTGGCAATGATAGGAGATGGTACAAATGATGCTCCTGCCCTTGCAGCTGCGGATGTGGGCCTTGCAATGGCATCAGGTACGCTTGCTGCAAAGGATGCTGCAAATATGGTTGACCTTGAATCAAACCCTTCGAAGATAATCGATGTGGTGATGCTTGGAAAACAGCTCCTGATGACTAGGGGTACCATTACAACATTCAGCATAACAAATGATGTGGCCAAATACTTCGCAATAGTGCCTATAATGTTTGCCAGCATCCCGGCTCTTGGAGCTTTGAATATCCTTGGCCTTTCACCACATATTGCAGTGCTTTCTGCTTTGATTTTCAATGCTGCAGTTATCCCGGCACTGATACCACTGGCACTCAGGGGAACCACATTCAAACCACAGAGTACACTGAAGCTATTCCTTAAAAATCTGGTCATATATGGTGGGGGAGGAGTTTTGTTGCCCTTTGCAGGTATAAAACTTATTGCGATAGTTCTGGTATTTCTAGGAGGTGTAATATGAAAACAAAAAAAATGATTTCAAGCAGCCTGCGCATGGCAGTTATCCTTGTCCTGATTTGCGGTTTACTATATCCCGCTGTTGTCACCGGGATAGGTCAGGGTGTTTTCCCATACCAGGCAAACGGTGAATTAGCTAAATTAGACAATACAACTGTGGGCTCATATCTAATAGGGCAATCCACTAATAACTCACAGTACCTGTTCAATGTGAGGAATAATTCAGCCTCTGGAGTTGACCCTGATATTACTGTGGCAAGCGCACTTATCCAGGCACAGGTAATCCACAATGCAACAAATATATCTCTGTCCTATCTGGATGGATTAATCCACAACAATACAAGGCACACGCTATTCTTCTTCGGGACAGCCTATGTAAATGCATTGAAGCTGGATATCCAGATAATAGATGAGTTCCACAGCAAAATAGCCGTATACAATAAAATCTATAATAATGTTTGTAAAACAACAGGTTAAGTAAATATAACATTGGAAGCTTCGTTGAATAGAGTATTCATAGTCGAACTGTACAAACATACTCTAATTTTAGCTTCTAATGTGTTCCAATAATTTTAAACACTTTTTAATTTAATTATCTACCAAAGGTTGTTATTCTAATAATTATTCCCATAATGATTTATGGAAATTATCATATAGATGGAATTCATCTCAGCAGGAATAAACGGAATGGACAGTTCAAAACTTCCTTATGTGATTATCAGCAATCGCTCCTATCATACTATAGACTTTTTATACCGGGGACCCCGGGGAAACCTTTAAAAGTGGCATGATTATTTTACCCCTGCTCCTACAGGCATATAATTTTCTGATTAATTTAAATACAATGCAGGCAATAAAGAAAAATTATTTCAATAATAGATCAGGAACTTAATTTCAGGCAATTGCTTATTATTCGCTATAAAAATAATAACTTGTATGAAAAAATATAATATATTTAAACAAAATTTATTTTTTCAGAATACACGTGTTCGGCAAGTTTTTTCAATTCCTGATTTCCATAAAATATAGATTTCATTACTATTGAATCCCTGTAAAACTTCTCAACGCCAAAATCCTGGAAATATCCATACCCACCATGTGTGTTGACAGAATATCTTGCAATTTCAACCATGGATTCCATGGCCAGATTAAATGCATAATATGGGTCTACACCACCATAAAGGGCACTTCTTAAAACAGATTCTATGGATCTGAATCTCGACAGCCTGAATGAAATAGGTTCAAAATCCTTAAGATAGTTGCCGAAGGCTTTTCTCACAGATGTGTAATCAATGGCTTTTTGAAGTGCCCCGGATATCATTCCAAGTGCAATTGCAGACAATGGGCCATATGATTCCTCTATAATTTTATCCTTCCTGCTTTTCTGATCAAGAATGGTTATGCTATTATCCAGTGTTACATCCCCGAATTTCATTCCTCGGAATCCCATGAAATCCCGAGCGGCTGATTTAAACTTGCCTGAAACCATTGATGTTTTTCCATTGAATAATATAATATTCTCAGCATCTGTACCGAGAATACTTTTTAATGTTCCAGAAAGTTTCCCTGAATTTTCCTTCAGATCACTTCCATTACCTATAACATCAACAGCAACATCCAGCTTTCCGGATGCTGCATCTGTTAGTGTGGATTCAGCAGATGTACCTTTTACAGAGGGATAATACAGTGAATTTAAAATGAAAATTTTCATTGCTACTGAAGGTGAATATTTAGATATTTCTTCAAGTATAATTTCATATGACGTATTATCCAGTTCAGAACCGGAATACTTTGCTGGAATTGTAGCTCCAAGAAAACCCTGGGAAGCCAGAAGTTCTGTTGTTGCTTTGCTAATTCCTTCGTTTTCGATCTTCTTTTCATCGAGATTTTTTTCACAGAATTCTGCTACGGTTTCCTTTAGAATATTATTTTCCTCTTTCATCTTTATTCACCTTTTAATATATACCTTGCAATTACCAGCTTTTCTATTTCGCTTGTCCCTTCCCAGATCTCCATTATTTTGGCATTTCTGAATATTCTCTGGACATCTTCATATGCAGAGTGGTCGCCAAGTATTTCCATGGCAGATTCTGCAGCATATACTGCCGTTTCACTTCCATAAGCCTTTGCCATGCTGGTCAATTCCGGTTTTGGCTTGAATTCAAACAGGTATGTAGCGGCATTGTATGTCATTTGCCTTGTGGCTTCTATCCTTGTGCCCACATCGGAAAGCCTGAACATTGATTCCTCGTCCTTTATGTTATTCTCCTTTATGTAAGACTTAATTTTATCAAATGCACCTCTTGCTATTCCCAGTGACTGTGCTGCCACGTAAATTCTGCTTATATTGAAAAACATCATAATATAATAGAAACCCTTTCCTTCCTCGCCTATAAGGTCGTCCTCACTCAGTTCAATATTGTTAAATTGCAACTCAGCGGTATTTGTAGCCCTGACTCCCAGTTTGTCAACAAGTTTGTTTGCCTTGAAACCTTTCAATTTTGTATTCACAAGAAATGTACTCAAACCATGGTGGGGGTTTGAATCTTCAGAAGTTCTTGCCAATACTACCAGGTAATCAGCTATTGAACCATTTGTAATGAACATCTTTGAACCATTCAATATATACTTATTGCCCTGTTTCTTTGCTGTGGTTTTCAATCCAGCCACATCACTTCCGCCCGATGGTTCTGTGACACCAAGACCAAGTATATACTTTCCTTTGTAAACATCTTCAAGTATGGCTTTCTGCGCATCGCTCCCGAATAGCATTATAACTTCACTGCCGAAATATGGTGTAGTAAGAGCTATCCCAAGCCCGGCATCAACCCTGCAGAGCTCCTCAATTCCGATCATTACCTTTGCCGGGTTCTGCATATCAACTATTCCAAGTGAAAGTGATTTCTTTCTCAGTTCATCAGGATATGCTTCCTTTCTATCATAATCTGCTGCCACGTCCTCTGTAAATTCTTTCAGGGCGAATTCCCTGATTTTATTTCTGTATTCATCATATTCTTCAAACATTTAAACACGCTCCAATAGCATTGAATAGCCCTGCCCACCGCCAACACATAATGTAGCGATTCCGAGGTCTCCTTTTTTGTCCTCAAGTGTCCTCGCCAGTGTACCGGCTATCCTGGCACCTGTTGCTCCCAATGGATGGCCTATAGATATGCCCCCTCCATGAATATTCACACGGTTAAGGTCCAGGTTAAATGCATGTACTGCGTTTAAAACAACAACAGCAAATGCCTCATTTATTTCCCAGTAATCTATATCTTCCGGTTTCAGGTTATTTCTTTCCAGTACCTTCTTTGTAGCAGGAACAGGCCCTTCGCCCATTATTGTAGGATCAACACCAGCTGCTGCAAAGTCCACTATCTTAGCCATGGGTTTTAGCCCGTATTCCTTTAATTTTTTCCCTGACATTAACATAACCATGGATGCGCCGTCGTTCAGGGAAGAAGAATTCGCTGCAGTTATTATTCCATCTTCGGAATATGCTGGCTTCAGTGATTTAATCTGCTCCAGTGTAGTATCCTTTCTAATTCCCAGATCTGAGGTTATTGTATTTCCATTTACGGTAACGGGCATTATTTCGCCTTTCATGAAACCATCTTCATAAGCCTTTGCTGCCCTTTTGTGTGAATTGTATGAGTATTCATCCATTTCATCCCTGGAAATATTCCTTAGCTTGGCAAGTTTTTCTGCGGTCAATCCCATATTGTATGATACATTCATATTAAATTTTGAATACTTCGGGTTGGCCATCAATTCCATATTTGGTTTTATAAACTGGTTATCTACACCCAGTGGCACATGTGTCATATGCTCCATTCCGCCCGAAATTATTATGCCTGCTTTGCCTGCCATAATTTCCAGAGCCCCTATGCCCGTGGCGTTCAATGAGGATGAGCATGCCCTGTCAAGGGACATTGCAGGAACTGAGACCGGCAGATCTGCAAGAAGTACAGGGTGCCTGCCACCATATGTCCAGTTTTCTCCTGCCTGGAAAGCACATCCGGTAATAACATCCTCGATCTCAGCCGGGTTTATCTTAGTTTCACTGACAGAATGCCTGATCAATTCAGACAGCATCTTATCCATTCTCAAATCATTATAAACATCTTTTTCAGGGTCCCTGGGACGTGCCCTGGAAAAGGGTATTCTTCTATAATCAACTATGTATACATCTTCCATTATCTCTCACTCCAATTTTTTTCTAAGTACAACCTTATTTATTTTTCCTGTTCCTGTCTTTTCAAAGTCATCCACAAATATATAGTCATCCGGAAGCCAGAACTTGGCTATTCTCCCTGTGTCCACAAATTGCTGCATGTGTTCTTTTATGGCTTCTACGGTTGCTGTTCCTTTTATAAAAGCTACTGGCCTCTCACCCCACTTTTCATCGGATTTTTTGGTTACGGCAACCTCTCCTACTCCGGGAACGGTGCTTATGAGGTCCTCAAGAACCATTGACGGGATAAATTCACCACCGGATTTTACAGCATCGCTTTCCCTATCAACAATTTTTATATATCCGTATTTATCCATTGTTGCCAGGTCGCCTGTATGCAGCCATCCGTCGATCCATAGCTTTGCAGTTTTCTCCGGGTCTTTCAGGTAACCTGCTGTCAACCATGGTGCCTGTACTATTATTTCTCCTATTTCCGTATCGTCTTTTGCTACATCTTTTCCCTGGTAAACAACACGCAGGTTGACCATAGGAACAGGTACACCGGTTTTTCTGCGGTATTTTTCCTTTATTTCCTCGCTTAAGGGCAGTATATCATTGGTATAACTGGCCAGTGTGAGGATAGGGCAGGTTTCAGACATCCCATATCCTGTTACAAGGGACATGCCTATAGACTCGGCAGATCTGGCTAAGCCTTCATTCAGTGCTGCGCCACCGATAACTGATTTTAGCTTTAGTTTGCCGAGCACTTCCGGCCCCCTCTTTGCCTGCAGGAGCAGATACAGTATCGATGGAACCATTGCGGAATTGGTAACATGCTCCTTTTCCATTGTTTCCACTATCCTGTCCCATTCGTATTTTCCGGGAAGCACATATTTCAATCCTTTCATTATGGCGAAGTATGGCATGCCCCATGCATGTACATGGAACATTGGAACAAGGGGAAGAAGAATAGATGTTTTATTAAGCAATATTGGATCATCTGATAGGCCTTCTGCAGTAGCCATGCTGTGAAGCACAAGCTGCCTGTGGTTGTAATACACTCCCTTCGGCAGCCCGGTGGTTCCTGATGTATAAAATAGTGTAGCCATGTCATTCTCATCCGGAGGTGTGATATTATAATCTGTGTCTTTTAAAAGGTCATCGGCATAATATACATTGTCGAGCTGATAATTTTCATGCCCGTGCTCGGAGTAAACAATAAAACCCTTTATGAATTCAAACATATTTTTAAATTGCATTAACAGTGGCATAAAATCTGAATTAACTACAATATAGGTATCCTCTGAATTTTTTATGGTATAATACAGTATTTCTGGAGGATATCTGATGTTTACCATATGTATCACTGCGCCAATCATTGGAATAGAGTAATAGCAATACATGTAATTTATAGTGTCGTAATCAATTACTGCTATCCTATCACCGGGTTTAACGCCTATCTTTACAAGATTGGCTGCAAAATTTTTGACGTTTTTGTAAAATGAATTATATGTTAACTGCAAATCCTTATAGATAATTTTCTGGTCTCCATTTGCCCGAACTGCACTATCAAGAAGATTATTTATCGTTAACTTAAAATCAGCCATAGGTTATGATAATTTATTGTTTTATAAGCTTTATCATTACAACGTTAACATTGTCCTGCGTAGAAAAACCGGATATTTATAAATATTGAATTTTATTTAATAACCTGTTCCCGCTATGTTATTAAGTATTTTTTTAAGTTTATACATGGTGTTTTACAAAACATAATTTCTGAATGAAAAAGGATTTAAAGTTAAAAAATATATATCAGCATGATTAAACAGGTAGCGGTAATCGGCGCAGGTGTAATGGGTCATAGCATAGCTGAAGTCTTTG
>JAKAAU010000203.1 GCA_021802165.1 Thermoplasmata archaeon | reverse complement strand
TGTAAATGATAGGTATAATGCTATAATGAATATTGCCACGGCAATTGATATATAAACCATCTTTTTATCATTTCCGAATATTACAGGAATCGGGCCTATCATCAGGAAACCGCCAAAATGTGATTCCTTTTCCTCTTTTTCATGTTCTGGTTCTGTGTATATACCATATTCCCTATCGTATTCTTTATTCAAATTTAAAGGAAAAGAGATGAACAGTAAAATGATTCCGGAGAAAATGAGGATAAACGGGATAAATGCCAGAGGGCTGCTGCTAACTATAAATGGGAAGAAAAGCAAAAAACCTGCCCTGGCGAGTCCTTCTACTGCTAGGGTAAAAAGAATGGCAAATCCCGATAATATCAGGAGAATTCCTGCATATAAACTATTTGAACGGCCGTTTTTCCCTTGCATTTTAATACCACCACCTGAGTTTATAGCCGGTACATTATTTAGTCTATCATTTTAATTTTGCCATATTATGTTTAAGATAGTTCAATCAACAACATTTCCATAATTTAATTTGAAATCTGGAGCCAGGAGTATGCAACCCATATTGCTAATAAATCTAAATCCTTGTTCCACTTAAAATAAGTTATAAAATATGGAAAATTGCTGGTAAATGTAATATACAAACTAAAAACAGGATTAAAGGAAACCTGCCTTCTGCAATATTAAAAGGTCCTCGGTAGTTAGCTGCTCTCCGGCCTTGAATTTCTCATAAAGTTCAGAAGCCTTTTCCTGGAGTTCAGATTCCTTTTCCTTTCTCTTTGTGACCTTGGATTTATTCCTTATGGAATATATAGCCTTCTCCATGTCCTTAAGCTCTATTTTTGCCTTCAGGAAAGCTGCGTGTTCTGCTTCGGATTCCTGGCTGTATTTAATAAATGTTTCATGATTCTCGTCAGCGACCTTGCGAACCTCATCAAGCTTTTGAAGTTCATCGTTGATTTCATCACTGAGCTGTGAGATTCTGTTAGACAGATCTTCTATTTCCTTTTTATATTCCTCTCCTACAGTCCTTTCTTCATTGATCTTGTCGGTAAGTTCCTTTACATCGCCATTCTTTAAAAGTTCCTGTTCCCTGAGTGTCTTTGACTTTTTAATTTCATTGTTTAACCTTCTTATTTCAACAATGATTTTATTTTCTTCGTCCTTTTTCAACTCTGTTGTCTGCTGCCTTCTCTCAAGGTACTGCAACTCTTTCTCTTTAGCTTTAATGTCCTTAATATCAATACCGGTACCAAGGCTTGACCTGTACTCACGTAGCTGCTTTTTCAATTCAGAAAGATTTTTGTAATGAACTTCCTTTTCGTCCCTCAAAGTCTTAATTTTCTCAATTAACTCATTTTTTTCGGCGATCTTTTCCTTTGCATGTTCACGCATTTCGTGGGTTTTCTGATTTAACTCATCACGGATCTTCGCGTACTTCTGGGCTTCTGCATTGGCTTCATCTCGCTTTTTAATATGGAGTTCTACTTCATCTCTGATTGCCTCTTTTTTTGTCTCAAAATCTTCCAAAAGGTCCGTCATGCTAACACTTCGATATCTTATTTCAGATAATACGGAAGGATTAGTGAAAATCCATTTCACATATATCTGCAATTA
This sequence comes from Thermoplasmata archaeon, assembly GCA_021802165.1. The sequence goes on along the minus strand of JAKAAU010000203.1, from coordinate 1,960 downwards.
AAATTTGTATTTAAAAAGACTATATAAGTATTACTGTTAACTAACAAATACAACAATATTATAAATTTGCTTTAAAATTATATAAAATTATATAACAAATAATGATAAACAAAAATGCATGGTGGCAACATATACGACTTTGCCCGGGAAAATCAGGCAAGTTTGTCCAGTATACTGGATTTCTCAGCCAGTATAAGTGATTTTAACAGGGTTAAAAATTTTATTATAAAAAAAGAATATATAGAGAATTACCCTGAAACAAACCTGGCTGCATATAAAAAAATCCTGGCAGGAAATGAATTTAATCCTGCAAATATTTCTCTGGTTTCAGGGCTTACAGCATTCATTCATACTTTCCTGGCATCAATTAAAGGCAATGTAATTATTATTTCTCCTGCATTTACAGAATACCTGAAACCTCAAATTGAGGGAAAGAGAATAATTATTCCTTTTAATGTTGTAAATGATCATCCTGAGATTTTAAGTAATTTCAATTTTGAAGCATTATTTCTTGTATACCCTGATAGCCCCACAGGGCAGTTGATGAGCTCTAGCAGCATTTATTCCATAATAGAAATTGCAATGAAGAAAAATTCAACAGTATTTCTGGATGAGTCATTCATATGGTTTGTAAATAATAGGGAAATAATGGAAAGAGAATTGATTGAAAAATATAACAATGTTATAATCGGGAGGTCAATGACAAAAATACTTTCAATTCCTGGATTACGGCTCGGGTATATTGCATCTAACAGTACAACAATACATAGTATTGAAGAGAAGCTGGAACCCTGGAGAATCAATCAGGCAGCCCTTGCATATATATATGGGCACGTTCAGGATTTAAGCAATGTGGCACTGAGCACAGAAACAGAAAGAAATTATCTTATAAAATCCCTTAAAAATATAGGTTTCCGTACTGTGGGAAAGCCAAGGGCAAACTACATAACATTTCAATTGCCAGCCAGTATTGATGGCTCCAGGCTTAAAGCATATCTGGCAGGTAAAAATATAATGATAAGGCTGCTGGATGATTACAACGAATTCGGAAGCAACTATATGAGAATCAGTGTAAAAAAAAGGGTTAAAAATAAAGTTTTAATTAACGCCTTAAATTGTTATACCGGTGAAATACATGGTTAAAATGATACAGGTTCTCGGAACTTCCTCAGATTCAGGGAAAAGCACACTGGCTATGTCCCTTTGTTACTATTTCTCCGGAAAAGGCTATAGAGTTGCACCGTTTAAGGCAGTAAATATGTCCCTGAACTCCATATCTTTGAAGGATTCTTCTGAAATATCAAGGGCGCAGTGGCTTCAGGCTATTGCAGCAGGAGCAGAGCCTTCTAAATATATGAATCCATTTCTTATAAAACCGGAAGGGATGGGGAAATCACAGATTATAGTAGAGGGAAAATCTATAGGAAGCATGAAAATAGAAGAGTATTACAGTTATCTGAAAAATAATGCTGAAGCAATAATAAAGGGTGCAATAGATAGGCTTTCCGGTGAATATGACATTATAATATCTGAAGGTGCAGGTTCGGCTGCAGAGATCAATATGCAGGATCGTGATTTTGCAAATTCATATGTTTCCAGCATGTACGGGACTCCGGCAATTCTAATTTCAGATATTGAGAGGGGGGGCGTCTTTGCATCCCTTTATGGCACTGTAAAACTCATGCCTGATAGCAATCTTGTAAAATACCTGGTAATAAACAGGATGAGAGGAAATTCTGAAATGCTTTCTCCAGGAATATTAAAACTGGAGGAACTAACAGGAAAGAAGGTTATCGGGGTTATCCCATATTCTGGTATTTCCCTTCCAGGTGAAGATTCATTGAATTATAATAAGCCGGCTATACAGAACCATAGAATTTGCATAATAAAATATCCACATATGGAAGTTTACAGCGATTTTGACCCATTTTACCTGCTTAATATTGGATTCACATTCGTG
>JAKAAU010000202.1 GCA_021802165.1 Thermoplasmata archaeon | reverse complement strand
TATTTATTTCAAAAAAAGGAATTATAAAGGGCAGAAATGTCGTAGCACTTGATAATGTTAATATAGAATTGAATGAACGAGAATTAATCGGCATTGTTGGTGCAAGTGGAAGCGGTAAAAGTACTCTGGCGAAAATATTTGTTTTACTATATAGACCAACATCTGGGAGCATATATTTCAATGATGAAAATATTACTAAATATAAATCAGGAAAAATTAAAAAATATAGAAAAAATATACAGATGGTTTTTCAGGACCCATACGCATCACTGGATCCAAATCATACAGTGGAATGGCATATCAAAAGGCCCTTAATTTTAATAAAATATAAAGGTGATATAAACGAAAGGATAAATCAATTATTGAATATGGTTACGCTGGATCCGCCGGAATATTATAAGAACAAATTCCCACATCAATTATCGGGTGGCCAGAGGCAAAGGGTTTATCTTGCAAGGACACTGGCAGTTGAACCAAAAATATTGATTGCTGATGAGCCTGTATCAATGCTTGACGTTTCCGTAAGAATAGATATATTAAACCTATTAAAAACTATCCGGGATAATCTGAATTTAAGTATAATCTATATTACACATGATTTGAATACCGTAAGTATGATTACTGATAGATTATATGTGATGCACGATGGGAAAATAGTTGAGGAAGGCAATACAGATAATATAATAAAAAATCCCGTGGATCGGTATACTAGAGAATTAATAGAATCTGCACCTAATCCATATAAGAGGATATAAAATGTATAACTATGTTCTTGAAGTTAACAACTTAAATGCTGGATATTACATGGAAACCGGTTTTGCAAAAATTCTAAAAAATATAAATTTCTCTGTACAGAAAAATATTATACTTGGAATTGCAGGAGAATCGGGTTCTGGTAAAAGTACATTGGCTTCATCATTATATAATTACTTAAAGTATCCTGGGAAGATTACTGGAGGAAATATAATATTCAATGGAATTAATATCTTAAATGCGAAGCCCAATGACCTGAGAAAACTGAGAGGCGTAAAATATTCTTTTATACCACAGGCGGCAATGAACGCATTGAACCCTGTTAAAAAAATAAGATTTCAGTTCTATGATATGATGATGGCTCATAATATAAATAACGAAAATGAACAGGATAGAAAAATCGATGAAATATTAAAACTTGTAAGACTTAATAATAATGTTCTAGATAACTATCCACATGAATTGTCAGGAGGCATGCGGCAGAGGGTAGTGATAGCAATGGCATTGATTTTATCTCCAGAACTTGTTATACTTGATGAACCAACCACCGGTCTCGATGTGGTTGTCGAACACAATATCCTTGTTGATATAAAAAAAATACAGAGGAGCCTCGGAATGACAATGATATTTATTTCCCATGACCTGTCAATATTATTTGAAATATCAGATGAGATGATAATGATGTATTCTGGTGAAATAGTCGAATCTGGTTCCTATGATAGTTTATTGAATAGCCCTGCACACCCATATACCTATTCACTCGAAAAAAGCATACCGAGAATTGGGATGAAGATAAATAAGGAGTCAATAATAAAAGGAAGCACTATAAATCTTTCAAACAGGGAAAACAGTGGCTGTTATTTTTATGATAGGTGTATATATGCAGAAAATCAATGTTCGCTTGCACATCCAGAGCTCCGGTCAATAAACATGGAACATCACCTGTACAGATGTTTTAGATACCCGGCATGGAAAAAAATGACATAATAAATATTAAATATAAAATTCGGATAATATATAAATGGATGCGGATTTATTCGACGAATTAAAACGTTTTGGGTTATCAAACTATGAAATAAAGATCTATAAAACTTTATTATTGAAAGGTCCAAATACAGCCACAGGAACAGTTAAAATAGCGGGGGTACCTCAACCCCGAATATATGACCTATTTTCATCCCTGGAGGGAAAAGGTTTCGTTGACACAGTAACGGGGAAAAGGCATTTATACCGGGCAGTTCCTGTTTCCCAAGTATTAAGACGTGAAATTATATGGCTTGACAATTATGTGAATGAGTTTGAAAGCTATGTTGAAAAACACAGGGAAACTGAAGATTTAAAGGAACCATATATATGGTTTGTCAAGGGTAATAAAAATGTAACCGAGCGAATAATATCAATGATTTACTCTGCTAAAAATGAAATTATAATGGCATTATCACATGATTCATTTGTTAACGTACGAAAATTTATAAACTCAGCTTTAAAAAAAGGCATTACTGTTGCACTTGTACTTTTCGATGATACAAATGACAATGAATTAAAAACAGTGCCTCCCGGAGTGATATTAAAAAAACGTTTAGAAAAGCCCATGGAAATGGTACTTGTTGACAGAAACTTCATTTTGTCAAATTTAAAAAGTGGTATAGAAAATATGGATTACTCAATATATCTTGAGGAAGACCAGCTGTTACATGTTTTAAGTTATTATTTTTTTTACGATATCTGGCTACCATCAAAATATATAATTTATCCTGAAAACTTTATTCATTATAAATTAAATAATATATGGCTGACATGCGATATTATAGATTATTATCTTACTAATAATATTAAATTGAAAGCCGATTTAAATGGTATAATTAATAATAAAAATATTTCATTAAAATGTGAAATAATTAAAACAGAACGAATTAACGGAGTGAGACAAACATTTTTTGTAAAGGATGATAAAAATACCTATTCTGTTGGGGGCAAATCCGCTCTCAGAGAGGATATAAAACTTATAGATGTTACAATATCCAGATTATCTACCTAATACTATCAAAAAAAGTATTCTACAAATATTTTAATAACAAAAATCAATAAAATATTATGGTTCCAAATAATTTTAAGTTTGGTTTTTCAGAGTGTGGATTTCAATCTGAAATGGGTTTGTCTGGTACGGATAATAACTCTGACTGGTTTATATGGTCAAACGATAAAAGAAACATTGAAAAACATTATGTGTCCGGTGACCTGCCTCAAAACGGTGTAGCCTATTGGGATTTATATAAACAGGACCATGATAATGCAGACAAATTAAATATAAACGCTGCAAGACTTGGAATCGAATGGTCAAGAATCTTTACGGAATCAACAGAAAATATAGAAGTTGATATAAAATATGACAATGACGATATAATAAATATAAGTATAAATGATGAAACAATAAGGAAATTGGATGAAATTTCAAATAAAGATGCAATAAAACGGTATATGGATATATTCAAGGATTTTAAATCAAGGAATAAATTTTTAATTATAAATCTTTATCACTGGACAATACCAAAATGGCTGAATGATCCATCCAAATTTTCAGATAATGATAAGCAGAGAGCAATAGGTGGTTGTTTTAACAATCATATAATTATAGAATTTACAAAGTATTGCGCATACATTGCCAGCAAATTTGATAATATAGTAGATCGCTGGTCAACAATGAATGAGCCAAACATGGTGTATCAGGGTTGCAGTGTTGACAGTTCGTATAATGGCATATCCGCAAGAAAAAAGAAATTTGCAGAGGCACATGCCAGGGCATACGACGCCATAAAGCTATATT
>JAKAAU010000201.1 GCA_021802165.1 Thermoplasmata archaeon | reverse complement strand
AAAAGATGCCAATGCAAATCCACGTATAAATGGTATTATGGTGGAATCTCCACTTCCTCCCCCACTTAATTTTCAGGAAGTAGTGGACAATATAAGTTTTTACAAAGATACGGATGGAATGACATCTTTTAACCAGGGAAACCTGTATACAAAAAATGAGATGATAGCGCCTGCCACTGCGAGGGCAGTTGTAGATATACTGGAATATTATAAGATACAGCCGGGAAATGCCTGCATTATAAACAGGTCAGCTGTAGTAGGGCGCCCTCTGGCAATGTTGTTGCTTAACCGGGACTATACTGTAACGTTATGCCATAGCAAAACAGTTGACATTAAGAGAATAGCAAGGGAAAACAAAGTTCTTGTAGTTGCAATCGGAAAACCAGATTATATCGATGAAAGTTATGTAACATCTGAATCTACAGTAATAGATGTGGGAATAAATTATTCCGGAAATAAAATATCCGGTGACGTAAATTTTGATTCTGTAAGCAATAAAGCAAAAAACATAACGCCTGTACCCGGAGGGGTTGGAATAGTAACTGCAACAGACATATTCGAAAATTTTCTCAACGGGATGAAATACCAAATCAAAGAGAAATTAATTTAATGGAATTATATAACAACATCTATTTCCCAGGCCATTCCATTTAATAACTTTTTATGCAATTTGCAGCCATCCCGAATCCTGCAAGCGGAAATGAATATTTGCCATTTCGGCATTATAGTAAATAGCAATCCTGGCACAGTTGATAGACAACAAAAATACAGCATATTATTGCAATTCAACATAAAAATTTTAATCCCTGATTTTTTTAATCCAGTTGAACGCACAATTTTTCATACAGTGCTAATAAGAATTAGAAACATTTATTAATTGACAGATATTACTTATGTTGATGGATGATATTGAACATTTTCTGGATGGATGCATATATTTCTCTATTAAAAATATCCAGATGAAATCATACATTCTGAAGGGGTTTTATGACATATCTATCAATAAAACCGTATATTTAAAAATAAATATGCTTTCAATAAAAAACGAAAACCTTCATATATACAGGGTTAGTTCACAGATTTTTTCTATCTCCATGGATAATATTAAAGATTTCTGGATTAAATGGGATTACAGAAAGCCCGATTTCAGAATTCAGGCCAGAAATTAATTTTTAATGCTTATTTATTCCATGGTAAAAGGTTGGCCTTTTTGTATTCCTCCCATTTCCAGTATGTGCCATTTTATATCCATTGTTTTTTATTTCCATCCCTGGTTTAATTTCATAAAGCAACTTGCCTGCGGCATTGGCAGCCAGGGGTACACTTGGCAAAACAGGAAACAGGTACCATTCATTTTCTCCATGTGCCAGCAAATTTCTTACATTTAACGAAAGCCTGAACATTAATTGTGTTGGTCTGTCCATAAATTTTGTCGCCCAGCCAAGCAATGCATTCTCTGACCCCGGAAAAATGTCTCCATTGACCTTTATATCTGTTCTGCCCAGATGGTTTAGCCTTATGTAGAGTTTCAACCGCCTGTAATCATAGTTTTCCAGAACAATATTATCCATTCCATATCGGGATATTACAATTTTATTGCCCAGCCATTTTGAATAGGCACATCTCATAGCCATTTCCAGGAGTAGATAAAGTTCCAGTGTTGCGAGTTCATTAAATTTTTGCATACTGATAAGTTCTTCTGTATCGGTCTTTAGCTTCTCCAGTTTGGGCGGCAATTTATATTCTCTGTTGCCTCTTTCATTGAACATGAGTGGCAGGTTTGCCAGAAAAAAACCTAGCATATTTTCATCTGTACACTGAAAATCTGGCTTAACTTTTACACCGTTAAACAGTAGATTTTTTCCTGCACACTCCATTTTCCCAAGTGCAGCATTAATAATTGCCCGGTCATAATTTTCAGGATATTGAAAAAAATCAAAAATATTATCCATTATATAGCGGGAATAGTCTGAATTCATAGCACATAATTAATAATAATTATTAAAATAATATGCAAAATTCCGGGGTGCAGGGGCATGTGTTTTACCGTATTTAATCCCGGTGCAGAAGTATATTGTCCAGGGCTAAAAATATTTATTTCACTGTGAAAAATATATTATTCTGGAACCTTCAAAATCAAAATCGAAATCTATCTCACGGAGTCCGAGCTCACGCAATTTGTGTTTATCTTTTGCCTCTACTATGAATACCAGAAAGCCACCGCCGCCTGCGCCGATGAGATTTCCACCATAAGCCCCGAGGCTAAGTGCTTTAGAGTAATATTCATCCACAACGGGTGTCGAAATCTCTTTGTATAAAGCTCTCTTTGAATGCCAGTTCTGGTCAAGAAGCTTTCCAAGTCTTTCAATATTCATGTCGTATAAAGCATGGTAAAAATCCATTGTATATTCTTTCATTTTCCGGTAATCATCCAGGTGTTCCGATATTTCGCCCCGTATGTTTTTGTGGATTCCTCCAGAGTTGTGCCCTATCCCGGTGTAAAGCAAGGACATATTATCTTTCAGTTTCTCAAGTTTTTCATAATTTAATGTTACTGGATTTACATAAACAGAGTCGTTTTCATTAAATTTCAGCATATTGATGCCACCAAAGGCAGCCATATATTGATCCTGCATTCCTCCTGGTTCCTGCAATACATTTCTTTCTATTTCTATTGCTTCCCTCGCAAGTTGCTCCCTGCTGGCAAATTCTGATTTATATGCATGCAATGCGTTAAGGAGCCCTACAAGGAATGTTGAACTGGAACCTAATCCGGTTCCTGTCGATGGAATATCTGAAACACTGAGAATTTCAATTCCGCCGTCTATATCAAGTAGTTTCATTGCTTCCCTTACACTGGGATGTTTTATCTGGTCAACTGTATCAACAATTTCTGTGCTGGAATACGATACCCTTATTTTATGGTCAAATTTTTTGTTTACAATAATATAAATATATTTATTAATAGCAGCAGAAAGAAGCAATCCTCCATAATTCCTATAATATTCCGGGATGTCCGTGCTCCCTCCAACCAAACCAATTCTCAATGGAGTTTTAGTTATAATCATAAAAGTTCAGTGAAAATCTTTATAAAAAATTATCTATGGTTTAAATTGCCAGGATTTGTTCTCTATGCAGTCGGGAAAATATACCTTAAACCCGAAAGTTCATTTTTAATTGAACAGGGCATAAAGTGCATGTTTTAAGTCCATAGTTATAAATAAATATATTTTTCTCCTTTTTCATTAGCAGGCCCTAATAAACGGATGCAGGCTTATTCCTGTATTGTTCAATAAAGATTAGAAATATACCGGATAGAATAAATTTATTCATTGAAACGAAAAGCTTCAGGAAATAGCTGAAATATCAAAAATCCTCGTCTATAATCGCACAGATCATATGTATGGCTGTTATATGTATTTCCTGTATTATAGGAGTTATATCGCTATCCGAATGAAAAACATCGCTGCATATTCCAGCAAGCTTGCCACCTGATTTCCCGGTAAATCCCAGTGTAAATGCGCCTATTGAGTTTGCTTCTTCTATGCCTGCTACCACATTTTTTGAATTTCCTGAA
>JAKAAU010000200.1 GCA_021802165.1 Thermoplasmata archaeon | reverse complement strand
CTTCGTTATGTTGGCATTTTTCATGCTTGGCTTTGGTTCATACTATTCATCAACAGTTCTAACAAGATTGGGTGGTGTCTTCGGCTTCCTTACAGCATTCTTTGCAGTGTATACAAGCTTCGCAATAGTCAGCAATTCCATAAAGGAGGGAACCATACCGGTCGGCCCTGCACTCTTGAGGAAATAAAATGCATGAATGAAAATCTGGAAGTCGCCGAATTTCATTATAAAATTTCAGTTCATTTACAGTAAATGTTGAACCAGATTAAATAAATAATTGTGAATGATATTTATGTACAAATAAGTTCTATAAAGATAATTTAAAGATAACATGAAACGATTAACGAAACTTGACAATAGGTATTAAGGAGAAGATGCCTTGTGGTAAATTATTCTAAAATGAACCAGTATATTATGGAAATCATTCCTCTATAGAGTTATTTATGTTCACTATTGAAACGATTTATGTTGTCCCTGTCAATGAGATTTAATTTATACATAACACTCTTTCTCGGAATTTATGAGGAAGGTAACTTTAAAAATAAATGTTTTTTATAATTTATTTAAATACATTCACTTTTGCTAATTAACGTTTATTTTAAGTCAAATAATATCAAAAACCATAATTTATTAACATTTACTTTATTACATAAAAATGCCTGAAAACTTAATAGAAATTATATTAACTGCTGAAAAACCATCATGTGGGGTTTTAAAGAAACTATCCACCGTTAATGTTAGTGCCCGAATATTCCAGATAAATCCAGAAATAGAATATACAAACCATCTCATGGGAATTGAGAATTATTCGAAAAACAAGGAAATTCTCAGGGATGATAATATAACAGTGTACAAAAATCAGAGGGATAAAACATGGATGGAAACAAAAAGTTGTGAAATATGCAGAGCATCAGCAGTATCAGGTGCAATGATAATATCTGTAAAAATTTTCGAAAACCAGAAAGTCCAGTATAAGGTCCTGTTAAAAAATGAGAATTCATTAAAAAATCTTCTGGAGAGCATTAAAGGTATAAAGTATGGATATTATGAGGCTGATGATCATTTGCCAGGAGAATTAACCCTGAGACAGAAGGAAATACTGTATACGGCATATTCAAAGGGCTATTTTGATTTTACCAGGAGGATAGATCTTAATGGGATGGCACAGGAATTAGGAATAAGTAAAAAGTCCGTACAGGCAACATTAAGGCGGGGAATAGAGAAGATAATAGAGGAATACATTTTCAACAATCTATAAATTCATTACACATGTGATATGCTTAATTTTAATATTACGAGATAATAAGTGAAGTGATAGAAATGGGATACGAATTTAAATGCAAGGATATAGGGATGGATTGTGGGTTTGACGTGAAGGCTGATTCTGTGGATCAGTTAATACCGGTAATACAGGCACATGCAAAAAATGCACATGGAATAAACGAGATAACCCCAGAACTTTTTGAGAAGGTTAAATCCGCAATAAAGGAATATTAAATAATTTTTTATTTTTTAATCTCTTGATAGTGATATGTATTGTTTCAATATCTACTGGTATTTCAGTTGGCACATAAAAATTTACTTCATAAATTTATATTAATGATTCTATATTATTAATTATTATTACATATCTTCTTCTATTTGCTTTAATCATCATAAACGAATGCTATAACCTTTAATATGAAACCAAAATCGTCACATCATAGTAATTAACATTACTATCATGATCTTTTGTATCCCTATGCATTTTTCTATTGTATAGCAGGAATGAGCATTTTCTGGCTTATCCCGATATACTAGAACCGTGAAGTTTCTTCTCGTCGATTTCCCTTTCGATAGTTTATTATATACACAAATAATATATTGATGATAATTATGAAACATAACCCATCTAATGGTTCGGGTATTCTGGGATTTCTTTTAAATGAAAAATATAACATGGGTGCCGTGCTGGTTTTCATTACATTTTTCCTTGTTATCAGCCCTCTGCTGCCTGGAGTAACCTGGTTTAAACTTGGAGACTTCACCCTGGACATGATTAATTTCTACCATACAGTCATGATACCCTTTGCTTTTCTCCTCATCCTCTATACAACCTCACTTCTCGATCTGGGAAATTTTGCCAAAAAGGCGGTAAACCTCAGTACGTATCCTGTATTGATTTTCACACTGCTGGGAATGATATTCTTTTACCCTGCATACACGCAGAATGCAGATTACATCCTCCAGGCAATAAGGGATATATGGATGGTCGTGATTGCTTTAATATTCCTTGTTTCTCTCATCATCATGCCATTTACGAAAAAAGAGAAATTTAAGTCAATATGGGGAGCCTATGTTCTTATAGTTTTTTCAACCCTTTCAGCTGGAATTGCAGCAGTAATGGGCATGGTACTGGAATATGGAAATCTTTTCGGATATTCGTCGTTACCGTTCTTCAACAGTTATGTTACACAGTGGGGTGGTCTTCAGACATTCCTAGGCAATCTCATAACATCCCATTCCCATGAGATGCTCCCGGCAGTGATGGGTGGAATCGTGGCTATAGCTGCAGTAAGTTTCGGTTATGAAAAACTGAATTTTTGGCAGAGAAATATAGTTAATGCGGGTATGATTATCGCAATTTTTGGAACACTATCCATGACTTACCTATATCTGATATCATCTTTTGGAACTTATGTTATACCTACAATTGCTCCATACGGGCCCGGAGGTATGGATGGGCTTGCTCTGGATGATAGTCAAACAGGAATAGTTGGATGGGGTGCCCTGATATCTATTATAGGTCTCTATTACATACTTTCCTCAAAAAGAACTGAAAGACTTACACAGATAGCTGAAATGTTCACATGGATAGTTACTATGGCTGTGATGATCGGCCTGGGATATACTATGGAATTCAACGAGGCATACTATGGTTTCGGAAGCCCGGGTGTCCCACCAAATGGAGGACCGGGATACTTATATGATATGGCATTCACCAATGGGCATCTTCTCTTTGTGTTTTTCCTGATGCCTTTACTTGCAGGAATTATACTTGTATTTATGCATTATATCTCAGGGATGGAGAAGGAAAGGAAATCAGTGCTTTACTTTATATTCGCAGGAACAATAATAGGAGCATTCGGAGTTCTTACCTATACTCTTACATTAATATGGCTCCCTGAGGCCATAGGTTTAGTTCTGATAGTTATTGCTATATTCCTGATGTCTGCATTGTTTGTGAATTCACTGCGGAAAAATATAAAACAGGAATATCAAAGTAATAAGCCAGTATAAAAATTACCTTTTATGCTTTTTTCATGGATTTATTTCTTTAATTTCTAAATCCAAACTTTTCAGAATTTACTATATATAAAATAAATTTTATATTCACGTAATCTGTAATAATAGTAAACGTTCTCATTTAGAATAAAATGTGCGACAAATAATCCTATATCAGAGTGGTTTACATTTACACATAATATTGTACACAACCTTTACATACATTATTGAAAAGATTTTTTTCCACAAGGTAGTAGGTTATTTAGTATTACAATTATTGAGACTTTTAGCGATTGAAAGAAGGAAGTGCATAACAAGGAAAAGTATTTC
>JAKAAU010000199.1 GCA_021802165.1 Thermoplasmata archaeon | reverse complement strand
AACTTCAAAGGAAGATATGCATGCAATTTACCGGGAAAACCCGCCAGGCCCGGAAGGGAACAACGGTATCCTGGACCATCGATGCTGAGAGGGTGCGGGGAGGAGAGGAAGTGGAGGACGCTACCAAAACACCTGGACTGAACCAGGCGTGTCCAGTATTACGATTATTATGTACAAGATTATTCAGGACCCTGTAAATGGGCCTATAAAAATAGAGGGGATATTCAACGAAATAGTTGATTCAAAGTATTTTCAGAGGTTAAGGTATATAAAGCAACTGGGTTTATGCAATACCGTATTTCCCGGAGCCAACCATACAAGATTTGAACATTCCCTGGGTTCCATGTTTCTGGCTAAAGAACTTATGGAGGCTCTGGGCATTGACAGCAACATTCCGGCTCTTGCTGCATTGCTGCATGATATTGGGCATATGCCATTCAGCCATGGAATAGAAGAAGAGTTTCACAGCCTTTACGGAGTGGTCCATGAAGATATCACAAAAAAAATTATTAAAGGGTCTTCCCCGTATAATGATAGCAATATACCGGACATATTGAAACAGCACGGATATAACCCGCAAGATATAGCAGATGTTGCCACAGGCACATCGAAAAAATATCCGCTGTTTTCTGAAATAGTCAGTGGCCCCATGGATGTGGATGAAATAGACTACCTAAGAAGAGATGCACTTTTCTGCGGTGTAACAATGGGCCAGATTGATTACAAAAGATTATTCAACACAGTAGTGGTAGATGATAATGAACTGATCGGAGTTGAGAAATCAATACCGACAATTGAATCCGTTATAATAACCAGGATCCTGATGTTCAATACTGTTTATTTCCATAAAACGTGCAGAATAGCGCAGAAGATGCTGGGATATGCCTATATGGACATGAAAGATAGGAGTATTGAAGATATCAAGCTAAATGATTTTGAATTTATGGAGAAAATTAAAAAAGGAGACTCTTCCGATATGTTAAAACATATTCTAAACCGTGAACTTTTTAAGGTGGCATTTAGAGCTGGTTACAGCAAAGAAAAACTTCAATCCGTTAAAGAGTCCCTGGAAGAGTTCAATTCACATGAGTATATAATTGATATTATACCTCCACTATATTTTTCTGGCAGGGGAAGAATAAAGAATTATGCTACAGTATATTTCAGCAGTAAAAAACAGGGAATTACTGATGTTTCATCAATAGCGATGGCGCTTTCAGGTGAAATGGAAAACAGGCAGATTCTTGTATCCTGTGCTAAAGGAATATACAAAAAAGTAAGTGGCATTCTTAATGAATTTAATTTGTAAAACAAAATTAAATGGACAAATATTAATTCTTAGAGATGCCTGAGATCACCCTCTATGCCAAAGGCATTTGGATTCGCACTTCCCAATTAAAAACTATAATTTATTAACGTTTAGTTTATTACATCTAAATGCCCGCAAACTTAATAGAAATTTTATTAACTGCTGAAAAACCATCATGTGGGGTCTTAAAGAAACTCTCTACGGTTAATGTTAGAGCCAGAATATTCCAGATAAATCCGGGAATAGAATATACAAACCACCTCATGGGAATTGAAAATTACTCTGAAAACAGAGAGATTCTCAGGGATGATAACATTACGGTGTATAAAAATCAGAGAGATAAAACGTGGATGGAAACAAAAAGCTGTGAAATATGCAGGGCATCAGCTGCCTCGGGCGCCATGATAATATCAGTAAAAATTTTTGAGAACCAGAAAGTGCAGTATAAAATTCTTTTAAAAAATAAGAATTCATTAAAGAATTTACAGGAAAACATTGAGGGAATAAAATATAGATATTATGAGTCAGATAGCCGCTTACCGGGAGAATTAACCCTGAGGCAAAAGGAAATATTATACATGGCATATTCAAAGGGCTATTTTGATTTCAATAGAAGAATAGACCTTGATGGGATAGCACAGGAAATGGGAATAAGTAAAAAATCCGTACAGGCCACATTGAGGCGTGGAATAGAAAAGATAATAGAGGAATATATTTTCAATAATCTATAAATATATTACACATGTGATACGCCTAGTTTTAATATTACAGGATAATAAGTGATATGGTAGAAATGGGATACGAATTTAAATGCAAGGATATAGGAATGGATTGTGGTTTTGACGTAAAGGCTGACTCTGTGGATGAGTTAATACCGGTAATCCAGGTACATGCAAAGAATGCACATGGAATAAACGAGATAACTCCAGAACTTTTTGAGAAGGTTAAATCCGCAATAAAGGAATATTAAATAATTTTTTTATTTTTTTAACTGCTATATATTGAATTAAATAATATATAATGATTAAACAAAAGTTTTTGAATTTTATATGTATTGTTTCAATAATAACCTTTAGCATGGATAGATTATCATAATTATCTATTTTAGTCAGGGGACTAGATCTGTGCGGTACCAGTTAACCTTCAGCGGGAATGCTTCCTGGGAGTCTATGAAGAATGATTACCTGTACCAGATCATATAATTAGTGAAGATTCTGGTGATTGCATGACGTATCTGCATGGTATGCGTAATATTTCAGGAACGGTATACCAGAATAACAATTCATTACAAGGATTAATTCAAACTATTTTTAATGAATCTATCTCTTAAATTGAGCCTGTATGATATAAATTTGCTTATATTTAACAAAATAATTCTTAATATTCATGCAGAGGACGGGATTTGAACCCGCGAACTCCTTCGAGACTAGACCCTTAATCTAGCGCCTTTGTCCTAACTCGGTAACCTCTGCTGTTGTGTATCATTTTTACATATATAACTATTATTAACAGTAGACTTATGCCATGACGTATTTATTTAGGTATTAACCAAACTGACATCTAGAGGAATATAAATAAAACGAAATTTTATAAATGTCTGTGTTATGAAAATGCTGCCTATGAAGGCAATCAGGACTGGGCATATTCATTTAAAGGGCACAGAAAAGATTTCTAGCGTGTACCATATATCAAAGAATCCATTCGATCAGTTCAATCACATTATAACAAGCCAGTTTTTTTAATAAGAAGAAAATATTCTCTTGCAAAACTCTAGCATAGGAATTCTAAAACCCACAGAATAATGGATTTAGAGATGGAAACAGGATTAGGGGATATCAATTATCCATGAAGTTTAAGCATCAAAGAGATAATAACTTCTAAAGGTGTTTATTAGCATGGTTGACGGAAATTATAACTTGAGTTTCATCAAATGGTGGCCTTAAAAGCCCATTTTATTCCAATATACCTTAGAATTTATTAGACAGTAAACAATTAGATTCTAAATGATAAATAAAGATACGCTGGTAATATCAAATCCAGGTACCGGGAAAACAACCAGAATAGCAGATGAGGTAGTTAATCTCATAGAAGATGGAGTATCTCCCGATGATATACTTTGCATTACTTTCACCAATAATGCAGTGGCACAGCTTCAGAATACAATAGATAAAAAGTTGATTGAGAGAAAAATTACTATGCACACCGCCTATGATATAAATATATACACTTTCCATGCACTGGCATTCAATCATCTACCGGGTGTTAAATCAGAAAATTCTATAATTTCATACAACCTTGCAAGATA
>JAKAAU010000198.1 GCA_021802165.1 Thermoplasmata archaeon | reverse complement strand
TTTATTGAATACATGCATGCCTTTTATTGAAAATATTAATGTAGAATCACAATTAGATAAATCTATAATAATCAATGTATATGAACGCTATAATAATAAAATATCATTGCCTGCAACTTTTGTCTCAGATGGTACCATAGAAATATTAGCATTAATATATATACTGTACTTTGAAAAACGTAAAATAATAGCAATTGAAGAGGTTGAAAAGAATATACATCCCTCGTTGATTGCCAGAGTTATGGAACTAATAAAAGATTCTTCAATAGCTAAACAAATCATAATAACTACACATAGCCCTGAAATAATAAAAAATGTCAATATAAAAAATATTATACTGATAAAGCGTGATAATGAAGGAAATTCATTTATTGTAAGACCATCGACTGCCAAAGATTTACAGGTTTTTCTGCAGCAAAACATAGGCATATCAGAACTATTTGCTGATGGCTTCTTAAACTGATTTAAATGAAATTAACATTCTTTGTTGAGGGAAACATGGATGAAATTTTTATTTCTAATGTTGTTCCAAAAATATTTAAACAGTATAATTTTTCACCTCATGTATATAAGTATAGTCAAGAAAAGGATGAAAAAATAGATAATTTCATTAAGTCAATAAAAGGGATTAAAAATTATACTTATTTTTTTTTGGCGGATAGTGATCAGTATGACATTACCAGAAGAAAAAATGAATTGATAAAACGAATGCCAAGTTTGGATAATTCAAAGATAATTATAGCTAAAAAAGAGATTGAAAGTTGGTATATTGCCGGAGTTACACCTTCTCTATCTAAAAAGTTATTTCCCAAAGAAAAATATAAGGAAATAATCAATATGATCAAAAGTCCAGAAACCGTTAAAAAGGAAAAATTCAATGCAATTTTACCGGCAACAAGGCCGAGAATGCCTACCATAATTGAGATTCTCAAAAATTATTCAATAAATCAGGCTCAACAAAATTCTTCAACATTTGCCCATTTTGTAGAAGCAATAAACACAATGATGCCATAAATTATGAAAATGATAAGGTTCTTTCCACTTTAACGTTTGTTATTCGAGGAAGAGAAAATTTAAAAATTCTAGATAATTCTGGAATCACGTTGAATTATCTTGCATGGTTATCACAATATAGAGTCATCGTTTTGGGTATCCCTGGAAATAAGGAATAGTTATCAAGACCAATGACTTTTACACACGCAAAAGTTCAATGAACCACTTTTATTAAAAACCTTCAGGTCTTAGAGTGTAGAATGTAATGTCTTTCACTGTTAATATTCATCTCATTTCTCGAAACCTTTTTAGATCTAAATGCCTTCTAACTTATAATGACACCCACATTAGAAACCCTATTACCCTGCGTTTTAAATAAGAAATAATATAAAGATAATATTTTCCAACATGTTGATTACCTCCATTTGGTATGCCAGACAGTAACACATTAGGAATTTAGAAATTTTACTATAGTTCCTATGAAACTACCCGTGCTTACATGAAGGACTATCATCCGGTATACCTTAGTATCTGTATATATATCAAAGTAATTGCACTTTACCAGAGATGGAAGGTCTGGCTCCATGATAGAATACCTGTTCCTCCCCTGGCCTATCTCCCGTATATCCCTTAAATCGATCTTTAGAAAGGGAATGTATGACAGTACATACGGGTGTGAATACTGGTAAAATTCTATATAATTCCCAACAAATACAGCTTTTGCATCGATATATTTCTCATACATCAAACCGGGAATAACATCAAACTTCTGATCTTTCACAGAAACATTAAATCTCGCTCTTGCATCAATAATATTCACAATCTGGTCGGGTAGAGATTTAGGAATTTTGCTTAGAATTCTCATTTCTGAAAAGTGATTATAATACACAAAGGGAAAAACAGTGATTGAAACTCCCACTATAAAGAATAGTGCAGTGTAGGTCAGGAAGATAAGAAGAAATTCTTTTGTGTGCAACGAAACAAGGAGAGCAAGCACTGCCGATACTGTAAACATCGATAAAAAATAGTACTGTTTCCTGATCATATATTTATAATCGATAAAAATAGATAACAGTTTTGGTATAGAAAAGAACATTGAATGGGCAAAATATTTTTATATATAAGTTTCTGATGCGTCACATATGGGATTTTCCGGCAATGGTCAAAAACACAGGAAAGGCTATTTAATTTTCATTACCGCTGTTATACTTGTCCTGATAGGCATTACTATTTATTCAGGTATTTTCCCCCCGGCATCAGTAGTTGAATCTTATAGCATGGAGCATTCTAACAATTGGCAGTATGGAATTATAGATGAGGGTACCATTGTAATGGTAAAAAAAGTCAGCAATATTGATAATGTTATAACCTATGTCCAGGGAAGAAGCCATAATTTTTCATGCTACGGAGAATACGGAAATGTGATACTCTACCATAACAGTGCGCTTGGTGTCGTAACAATACACAGAGCTATGTTTTATTTAAGCTGGAATGGAACTAATCCAGAAATAGAGGGATATCATAATCAATCGTATATCCACATTTATAATGACAATATAATCATGGAAGGAATAGGATATGCACATAGAAACCTGATAGTCAATGTCTCAGGTTACAAAGGTGATTCAGGGTTTATAACAGTAGGTGACCATAACCTTGCCACATTGTCAAAGGCTTCTCCATACTATAACAGAACATACAATGCATATTACGCATCAGACCAGAATATCTTCGGGATCAAACCTGTTTCCACAGATCAAATAGTAGGAAAAGCATATGGATATATCCCCTGGTTTGGCCTCATAAAGCTAAATATCCTGAGATTAGAAGGCAAATGGCCAAGGCAGGATTATACAAATGTCCCAAAATATTCATATCTGGATCTGTCTCTTTCCATAATAGCAATAATTGGTTTAATCCTATTTCCCTACAAAAAAACATATAATAAATTGAAAAGAACTCTCAGAAATTCTTAGATATGACATCAGGCTTTCCGGCTACCTTAAGGTACACAGGCTCGCATTTGAATTCCATTGCGGCATTTTTTACCTTTTCTTTATCTTCTTTTTTAACAGCGACGAAGACATTTGTCCCACCGGTGACTATGTAGGCATTCCAGAAGGATTTCTTCAATTCATCTATTTTTTCAATGAATCTTTGCATTTCATCTGTAATTATATTTACGCCTACTTCCCGTAACATTGTATGGTATTCACTGGTATCTTTTTCACCAGTCTCGAATATCCCCTTTATGTCACCAGTGGCCGCCATCTTTTCAAGTTCTTTTGATCTCAACTCGGAATTTTTAACACGATCTGCGTATTTGTCATGATTAATTATATTCTGGTGTATAATATCCGATGGTTTTCTTTGCTCCGAAAACTTGCATCCAACAATTACAAAATCCTGAAACTCACCAGGGCCCAGTATTTCATCCGTCAATGATTCTTTCCCGTTTGCGTGGTTAATTGTAAAACCGCCAAATAGGCTCCTTCCGGCACTTTCTGATATTTTCTGAAGATCGTTTTCAAAATTAAATATATTTATGTTGTATTCAAATATGGATTCTATGCACTCGCCTATTGCCGCAGCTCCTGCATCTGAACTTCCACTGATTACGTTTTTATTTTCTGATATAAAA
>JAKAAU010000197.1 GCA_021802165.1 Thermoplasmata archaeon | reverse complement strand
TGATAAGATCGCAAGATAATCAAGTGTGTATATGGAATGAACTATAAACCAGCCCATACCATGATAGTCAAAAATATCTTCAACAACCACGGCGCCAGCAACTGCATAACCGAACGTCAAAGCCAGCAATGTAATTATAGGTATTGAGGCATTTCTCAAAGCCGCCCCATATACTGCGCTTTTTCTGCTTATTCCTTTCATTAACTCCAATTTAAAATAATCTGATTCCATAGAATCAAGCATAGATGATCTAGTTATCCTGGTAATAACTCCAAAACTCAGAAGTGCTATTGCCAGAACTGGCAAAATCATATGCTGTATCAGGCTGAAAAAGTAGGGCAAGTCACCTGCTATTATTGCATTTAATAGTGGGAATGCTGCCACATCTGGTGGAGCAATAAGAGTTGGGCTAACCATCCCTGTGGATGGCAAAAGTCCGAGATCATATGCGAGGAATAATTGTATAACAATCGCTATAAAAAATGGTGGTGAAGCCCATGTTACAAGGTAAACACCCTTAACTCCCTGATCCTGTATTTTTCTTCTATGGGAAGCACCAAATGCACCAGTGTATAGCCCAAGTAAGGTGGAGATTATTATAGCAGGTATAACCAGTTCAAGTGTCCTTGGAAGGAATGTTCCTATAAGGGTAATTTCAGGTACGTGATAAACTGGATCATAACCTAAATTACCCCTAAACACATTACCTATATACAATAATACCTGTGTATACAACGGAGCGTTAAGATGATATTTTATGATTATGGCATTTATCTCAGCTCTGGTATGGTGCCCTGAACCAGCATATATACCAGCTAGAGCATCTGGCGTAGGCGCAATTAAGTGTATTAAAAAGTAAACTATTACGATAATGAAGATTAACGTAACAACTGCATAAATTGCCCTTCTTACAATATACAGAATTAAATTTGTATTCATGCAATTGACAAATTAAGATATAATATTTAACATTTGTGTTGAAGAAAATGTCAAAATTGTTATTTGATAAAATCTCTTAAAGTAAATGTTTATAAATTATATATAATAATTGAGCATTAAAATTCAACACTAATTCTGAATAATGGTCGTTAATCATTTGAAATTGTGCTATGATTATTATGCAATAAAAATAAAGACATACCACAGATCACAAAACTTTAACATACTATAGCAGATAAGATTGGGGAGTTATATTTCTGTAAAATTTATACTCTTTTAGTTGATATATTATTTTCATTTTAACATTTATATATTTAAATATAACTTTATACTTTTATATATAATTCTTGGTATTAAATAGTTCGCGGGTATATTGCCGCTAAAGTTTAAGAACTTTCCAGGGAATACAACGCTTCATTGGAAGACAAATCATAAGGTATATTTATAACGTTTTAAAATTAATTTGCCTGGATTGATGTATTATCGAACTGCTAAAGTCCAGGATTGACATATATTTTGTTGTCAGGCTTTTAGGCCATGAGGATCTTTCTTCCACAGAAATCTATCTCCACCCTACCCAGGATGACGCAATAAATGCACCTAGAAAATTAAAAGAACAAACAGTCCAAAACTCAGTGGGACTGAACGGTGTGGACTCAAGGGGATTGAAATGGAGTTATACACTTTTCCGGGGGTTTACACATGGCATCTTATGTAAATTCGAGATGTTATTACAATTTGAGAAAAAGATTTGGCCATAGCATTGCCGGAACCATTATGAATTACTGGTATTATTACAATGTAGACCCTCCAGAAGACCAGGATATAGCATTAGAATATTTTATTCTTAAAAGGGATGTTAAATGATTTTTAGAATCAATGTAAAAAATGAAAATTCGTTTCTTCAAGTCATATTATATGAGAATGGAAGTAAATACCTTGTTTTTCCGAAGTTAATTTTAATTCATAATTTTTTAGCCCAAAGTGGAAGCAGTACAGAGAAGTTCCTATTTATAAAGGTTTTACATCAATTTATAGACAGTTTCTCATGCAAATATGGAAGCAGTAAAGTGGAAGCACATGTGAGGTTGCATATATGAGGATATTTAATCCTGGACCTGAATATTCCCAGATCATTTCTTATCTATTAACAGGCAAATCAGCAAGGGAAATTGGAAGGATTATGGGATACAAGTCGGGAGGTACAGTATCCAAGAAAATTAAAAGGCTTATCAACCATGGATATTTAATAAACCATACGGGTCCTGACAACCGGTTTTATTCAATAACACTGAAAGGCTATTCTATAATAGGCAATAAAAGGGAAGATAACTCCCCCACACAGTCAGGCAAAGTAGAAGCACTTACAGAAAACTCTGATAAGTTCTACCGGCTCCATGCACTTCAAATTAAGTACTGGCTAAAAACACCACTTCCGGCAGAGAATATACACATAATTTCATTCAAGGACCATCCAACGCATTTAAGGAATCTAAGAAACCATTCCGATTTAATAGTCGAATTTAAGGATTTCAACGTAACTGTTTCCACAAGGGCAATAAAGTTTACAAACCTCGAGGTAAGGATGCCCTATAAAGAGGTTAACGATCCTCAAATCCTGTTAACAAAAGCCATGGCTCTAATTGAACCGGAAGTTGAGCATATAGAGTCACTTCTGTCAAAGCACATTCCAGGATTAAAATTACAAAGGCTGGCAAACAATGTCCTTGATGCTGTAGTAACCAGGGGTGAAATAGCAATTGAAAACGATGAACTGGCCATTAATGTGGGCAAAATCCAGAAAGATACCGGGGAAAAGTTAAGAATTTATGATCCGGATGATGGCAAAATTTCCGAAATAGTTGACTTCAGCAAAGGCCCGGCAGAGTTTGAATCAGTACATCCAAAGAAATTAATTGAAAATCTGGAAATATATAAGCAATTTTTAGATGATTTGAATTCCGGAAAATTCTATGACAGAATCAATAAGATAGTAGAGGTGCAGGAGAAAACGATGCAAATCCAGGAAAAGCAGGAAGAAATCCAGAAGAACGCTTTTAGCCAGTTTGACGAAAGGATAAATGAGCACTTGAATTTAGTGAACAATTTAGCAACCCAATTTTTCCATGCACTGGACGAATTAAAAAATTATATGATGAGGTGAAGATATGATTGTAGGTTTATATGCAAGGGTAAGCACAAAGGATAAGGAGCAGAATCCTGAAAACCAGCTGATCAGGTTAAGGGAATACTGCAATGCAAGGAAATGGAATTATAAAGAATATATCGATTTTGCATCCGGTTCAAAGAAAGACAGGCCAGGATTAAAGCAAATACTGGATGATCTGGACAAGCTTGATGGGATACTGGTTTTAAGATTGGATCGATTCGGAAGGTCCTTGCAAAACCTGCTTGAATGCTTCAATATTATTAGATCTCAAGGAAAGTTCTTTGAAGCCATTGACCAGGGATTGAAAATCTCGGAGAAAAAGGATCCAATGAATGATTTTATGCTTGCCATTTTAGGTGCAGCTGCGGAATTTGAAAGGGAATTAATATCTGAAAGGGTAAAAGATGGCATGGCAAGGGCCATGAAGGAAAACAAAAAGATTGGACGGCCACGCATTTTAGACAAAAAGAATATAAGTGCTTCAAATATTATTAAATTAAGGGAAAGCGGAAAATCAATAAGGGAAATATCCCAAATTGTAG
>JAKAAU010000196.1 GCA_021802165.1 Thermoplasmata archaeon | reverse complement strand
TTCTCAGAGTTTCAATTATCTTCTGATACTGCTCCTCTGTGATTTCTCCTTTTGCTAGTCTTTCTTTTGCTATATTTTCGGCATTATTTGACCACATGCTATGCCTTTCCATGTAAGTGCCCCCAATATTAGCAAATAAGAAACGCACAAATATTATAACAAATATAATGGTTATTATAGCCAATACAGCCATTATAGGTATCATTATAGCCAATCCATAAGGTGCATATCCATTACCTGGCATATTAGATGGTCCGTAAGAACCATTATAATAATGACCGCCGAAAAGCACTGCCATTACTACAGAGATAGTTGCCATAACAGCAACAAGAGCTAGCAATATCCAAACCATATTCCATACTTTTTTTTCCATAATATATGTATCGGGAAATAGCTCTTAAGCCCTACCTGAAACATGTTTCATGGAACTATTTGAAATAGGTTTCAGGAAGAATTATCTCATTTGTTACTCCTTTTCTTTGCTTTAATATAACACCTTTGTTTTCCAAGGAAGCAATAGCCCTTGAGGCTGATGCTTTCGATATTTCTGAGGAAGCAACAATCGCACTCTGAAGCATTACATTATTGTGTTTCATGAGAAGATCAATAATATCAAGTTCTGTTTGAGAAAAAAACTCTGTTGTAAGTATCTCTTTTCCTGGAGGTTTTTCCATGTTTTTCTGGGATTCGTGACCTGGAATCAGGATAATTTTTTCCCTATCATGCGCAATAAACATTGGGTATATGTGTATAATGCCCCTTAGGGAAATTGCCAGAATCACGATATTGATTGCCATAATAATCAAAATCAGGTAAAAATCGTATGAAAGCAATCTATATCCGAGGAGAACAATCGTTACCATTATAGTGATTGAAATCATTATTATTATGAGGGAAAGAAAGAGGGAAATAACGTAAAAAGCTATGGATTTTACTATCGAGTTTTCGTTTATTTTTTTTATATCCATTTCTCGAGAATGTTCTTTCTTTTCCATACAGTATCAACTCATATTCCTTTCTGTCTTCTTATTTTACGTGGCATTTTGCCAATCTAGTTATTTCCTCCATATACTAATGCAGGGAATTTATCATTTTATATCTCAAACTATACTCAAATAAATTAAGCGTATTTATGCTTTATTAGCTTTTTAACTAAATTTAGTGTCATAATTTTTACAATATTAAATAACAATGTCCTGTTATTTTTCTCCTACTGCAAAATTATAGGGACTTATTTTGTTATTATAAGGCGAGGCCTCCACAATAAGTATGCATGGCTAAGATTTTCATAGTTTACGGGGAATAATCGCCTCTAAATCAGATTGCAGGATCATGATTTTTACCGGTTCATAATAATCTATAACTCAATCAAAAGTATATCTATCAGTTCTTTCCTATTTTCCTTTTCGCCATTGTCTCTTATTTATAATATATGATATTTCATGATTCTTCGGTGTATTCAATTTTTAGAGAAAATAATTATACTGATTATTTTAATATTATGCAACTTTTTTTGGGTTATTCTTCATTAAAATGGTAAATATGAAGCCAAGTACCACGAATATGACACCGATCAAATATATATAATCATAGGCGGTTTTATCAGGAAATGCTGCGGTAATTGCATGTGGTATCCCGTTGATTATTGTCACGCCTATGACAACCTTTATTGTATACATAGTTTCCAGTGCACCGCCAAAAGCAGGGGCTATGGACATTCCTATATCCCTGAAAACAGTGTTCATTCCTGTAGCCTCACCTGCATTTTCCCTCGGAGTAGATGTAAGGAGTACGTTTATTATACCCACAAGCATGAGGGAAATTCCGGCTCCAACGAAGATTGTATCCAGTAGAATTTCTGATATGCTTGCCCTGTACAGATATAAAAGGCCGAATCCTATTAAATCCACGGTTAATCCCAGAAGTATTGAAAGTCTTGGACCTCTTTTCTTGATTATCTTTGCTGCCACCGGTGCGAAAATCATATTCATTACGGTTGCAGGAAATAATATCAAACCTGAATCAAATACAGTTTTTCCGAATCCGCTGGGAGCGGGGTCCTGTAGAAGTGTAGGTACTGTGAAAAATAGAAAATACATTGCTGCCATTGCAAACAATCCAACTATATTTGACAGGAATATGTTTCTCTTCTTCAGAAGCTTCATATTGATAAAGGCGTATTTATAATGGCTTTCAAAGTAAGTAAATGCTACAAAAAGTCCAAGGGCAGCTATGAACAGGCCTATTATAAGATGTGAATACCAGCCGTAGTGTTCCCCCTCTGATAGGGCAAATATAAGAGCAACCAGTCCTCCACCGAGCATTGCGACTCCAGTAAAATCTATTTTTTGCTTGCCCGTAACTGTATTCTCTTTCACGAATAGAAATACTAGTATAAGCAGTATTACAGCCACAGGTATAGCCGTATGGAAATCCCACTGCCACCCTAGTTGTTCCGTAATATATGAACCCAGAACAAGACCTATGCCTGAACCTATGGCAAATGTGGCGCTCATTATTCCCTGTGCCAGTGCAAGTTTTTCCCGGGGGACCACATCGTTTATAATCGCGAAGGCCACGGGGATCATTCCGAATCCAAGACCCTGGACCGTACGCACCGCTATCAGTTCATCCAAAGTCCTGGTAAAACCGCCAAATGATATGGCTATGGTATACACTATTCCAAGAATCAGAAAAATTTTCTTTTTCCCTACTATATCGGCTATCTTTCCGAATATAGCGGCAGAAACGGTTCCACTGATGATGTACGCGGTTAAAATCCATGACACGTTACTGTAAGTGGAATGGAAAAATGTGATAAATATAGGTATGGCCGGAACTATCATAGTTTCCACATAAATAATTAATAATCCTGAAAACGCCATCAATGCTATGGTTATGTTGATTGATTTCTTTGACATCTGAGTTTCAGACATGGTATGTGGATTAAATGTTTATTAATAAATATTTCTTGAACAGAATTAAGACAAAAAAACTACTTGAAATTTCAATAAATAAAAATAAAATTAATACATATTAATTTTGAAAGACTAAAACGGGAATTTCCATTTCCTCTTTCAGTAATCCACTGTGTGCACCCTTCATGAAATATTTCCTCTGGTTCAGTGGAAAATGGTATATATCATTATTCCCGGCTATACCTATGAGTCCCGGAAGTTTCGTCATAACTTTATCGTCGATTTTCCCAAGTAATGTGGCATACATGGTATCTCCCTTTGAGACTATCTGTAGATTCTTGTAATTATTTTCCATATATTCCTTTATTTCGGACGTATTTTCAAGGAATAATGCCCTTGAATCACCGTATGGAGGCAAAATCGATAAGTCCATCAGTTTAGAATCATTTCCAAGATTGATAGTGTTTCCTACCTCTACATGTCCATGATCGGCTGTTATGACAAAATCATAATCATTATATTTCTCCATTACCGAGATAAGTGTTTGAAGTATGTACCTGGCAGTTTCTACAGTGTATTGATCATATGGCCCCAGCTTATGTGCGATCTGATCCACATCCGGCAGGTAAAAACTTATAAAATCTGTCCCCTTTTTCAGATTGTCTTCCAGCACATAAAAACTGTGAAAAACGTTTGAATATGTATCCGTATTATTATTGCCATACAGCAGTGTGGA
>JAKAAU010000195.1 GCA_021802165.1 Thermoplasmata archaeon | reverse complement strand
GAAATAAATTTTGCACGGTTTTAATCCCATGGAAATGTAGTTAACTATATATTCATTTATAGCTATTTCACGGGCTCTTTCAAAGCTTATACCTCTGGTTGCATATGATTCAAGATCAGCAACAGCGATATACACCTCTGCCCCAAGGGATTGAAAATATATAATCTGGTCTATTGTTAGTTTATTCCCCAAATGCATATGGCCAGAAGGCATTAAACCTGTCATGGCATTGAACTTCATCTTATTTTTTATAGCATATTCCAGATAATCAAGGCCACGCTGTCCGAATATAAGTTTTCTCCTGAACATAAAATAATCAAAATAATCATCCGGTTTTTCTATTCCGAACTCTTTTATTAACTTCTCATAATCGAAATACTGGGATGAACTCCAAGGATTTATCATAAACCTTCATGAAAAACCTGTTAATTAAACTTGTTTTATATAAACGAAAAGAACAGTAAAAAACGACAGCGAAACATAGTTCCCGTCCCCTCGCGGAAGATAGTACAGTATGTAACACATCGGACTTAACCGTCGGGTTCGGAATGAGACCTGGTATTTCCCCGATGTTATGACCGTCGTCAAATCTTAATTGCTAACAATTATATAAATATTTTTAACATGGTGACATTTTATATTACTTATTTATAAGTAAGTACTAATAATTTATATACAAAAATGTAATTATGGCTTAGATGAACAGCTATAAGACTATTTCAGATGCACCTTCCTCACCATTTCTCAGAAAGATTACTGTGCTATCCTCCATGGGTGTAATGATGGATGGATATACACTTACAGTATTTTCATATGCATTGCTATACCTGATAAATGTAATGTCCCTGAAAAGTTATGAAATTTCCATAATGGGAATCTCATCAATTGGCGGTGTTCTCATCGGAAGCATGATTTCCGGTTATATTGCGGATATTTACGGTAGGAGGTTTATTTACATTTATGACCTATTTCTTGTGTCTATATTCATCTTTCTTACAGGATTTGCAACAAATTACATAAATTTCTCCATACTTGAACTGATAGTCGGTTTCGGCATAGGAGCTGATTACCCCGTCAGTTCCTCCATCCAGGCTGAATTTTCTCCAACAAAGACCCGTGGGAAGTTTATGTTTTTCAATATTTTCTCTTTCTCCATTGGCTCGCTCATATTCCTTGGAATTGCAGTTCCACTTGTTCTGTTCACAGGTGTAAATGCATGGCGTTATATGTACATGGCCGGTGCAATATTTCCAATACTTGTACTATATTCTAGGAAAAAAATTCCAGAAAGCCCTTACTGGGTGCAGCACAAATATGGCAATGTCGCAGGTAATACTGCCAGAGAAAACTTTGAAAAATCCACAGGATACAGTATAGCATCATTACCGGACATAAGTCCAGGGAAAACACGTTTAAGGGATATATTCAAGGGAAAGTATGGAAAGTATATAATATTTATTTCCATGGCATGGTTTTCATATGATATTGTAAGTTATGGTATATGGACATATTCTCCTTTAATATTTTCAACAGAAATTACTTCATACTACGCAGACCTTTATATTGTATTCACAGGAATGGCCGAATCCATACCAGTTGTAATTGGCTTTCTAATTGCAATATATTATGTTGACCGTATAGGAAGGCGGCTTCTCCTGGTTATTGGCTTTCTGGGTTCTTTTCTCGTCCTTATTATATTCTTTTTTGTAAACGAGTATGCAGTTGTAGGTCTGTTGATGACTTTCAGTGCATTTGGTTTTGTCCACTTTTTCCATAATGTTGGTCCGAGTCCTATTACATATACATATCCAGTTGAAATATTTCCAACAAGGATCAGGGGAACTGCAATGGGTTTTGCCACCTCTGTTTCAAGATTGGGATCAATACTTGCAGTATTTTCATTCCCAATAATTGATTCGCTCTATGGTTTAAAGACTATAATTATTTACTTTGCAGTATTTGAATTCATAGGATTGGCCTTAACATTGAAATACGCACCTGAAACCAAGAATAAAGCTTTGACATGAGGGAATTAATGAAATTCAATGTTATAAATCAAAAATCATCTTAAAAATGTTTAAAATTTTTTAATAATAATTACAGGAAGGGTCCCACAAGAAGCGGTAGTAGTGCAGTCACATCACCATAAATATTAACAAATTTTGCATCCTTTCTGACTTTCTTCCATGTTATGGCTTCTTCCAGTTTTGCACCGGACAGGGAACCATCGTATTCCTGTGCAGTGGTGACATATACTGCCTCATTCAACCCGTCACGGAACTGATTCCACCATATGGTATGGTGTTTTGATATCCCGCCACCGATCATTAAGGCCCCTGTTTTTTTTGCATCAAATACTATATCCGATAATCTATGCTCATCCTCAAGAATATTTATACGGAAATCATGGTGCATCTCATAAAATGACCAGAGCTGGGAACCGAATGAACCATCGGTAATTCCAGGTACAAATACAGGTATATTGTTTTTAGCAGCGTTATAAAGAATTGAATTTTCATTGTTAAGCTTCAATCCCACCTCACGAATTAAATCTACAGGTGCCCACTCCTTTTTCTTATTGTAAAGTTCCTCTATCATTGGCATGAGCCTGTCTTCAATTATAACTCCATAACTTTCATCGGGCACAAAGACGTTGCCAAGCCTGTTAATATTCATATCCTTTAATTTTTCATCACCGAAATTGAATGTTCCAGCATAATAATCCGTATATGTCCTTGCTATATCATGGTCAAGTGTGCCGTTGGTTGTAATAATGACATCAATCAGTTTATTCTTTACAAGCTGATTTATTATACCTCTTGTTCCAGTAGATATAATATCTGCAGGAAATGAAAGGAATGTCGTCTCATCAGAATTGAACTCCTCCCTTAGTATCTGATATCCTTCATAAATTTTTTTTGATGTAAAACCCCCGCTGGTACCGAACATTTCTATTAGATTTGTAAGGGTGGTATCCTTTCCAACCCTCATATCTTTAACAGGGTTTTTTAATAAATCTTCTCTTTTGACTTCCATGCAACATAATATTATTTTTATAATTCAATGTATCGGTTAATTGGGATTTTATAGTGACTGCAAAAAGTTGAAATTTGATACCTGTATACGCGCCTATGGATACCGGCACATTAATAGATTTTATAGTCAGGGCAAAAAAACAGTCCTATGCATCCAGTAGCGGAACCATGGTACCACGTATTTCAGGATCAAAGGAATTTATAATCAGAGAGGGTGCAATGGAATACAGGGACAATTATTTCGGAGTACTTTCTTTCAATGGAATTGAAACGGTTTACCGTAACGGTGCTCCTGTATGGGGAATGGTATACTCTGGCGCTGTTATAGAAGATACACTGGATACTAATGGGATTTATAAATTTTTAAAAAAGTGCCTTTATCTGGTATCGGAAGAGGCTCCTTTCAGGGGACCGAAATCTTATGCCGAGGGTAATTATCTTTATAACAATGATTTTACTGGCGATATTTCTTACTTTATTGGGTATGAGAAAATAGATGAAGGCGAAAATACGCTTTATGAATTACATTACTCGGGCGGGGATATATTATAATCCAATTATATAAAAATCATAATAAATAAGACATAATAATCATAATAAAGGGCCGGGACCGGGAATCGAACCCGGGTC
>JAKAAU010000194.1 GCA_021802165.1 Thermoplasmata archaeon | reverse complement strand
GAGTTTTTTGCCATAGACCCATCATTAAATATGGTAAAGGCGGAGCAGAAGAATTTTGAAAAAGCCGGCATAAAGGCATCATGCAAGCCCGGAAGCAGCAGGGATATTCCATTTGACAATAAATTTGACCTTATATATACAACACTGTCATTCCACCACTGGCAGGATAGAGATAGCAATATCAAGTACATACTTTCAAAATTAGCCGATAATGGAACATTTTTAATAATAGAATTTATGCAGGAGTATTACAAATCTTCCATGTCACTGCACGGAAAACATTCTATTTCAAAGAAATACGCAGAATCATTGAACTTCGATGGGTATGAGCGTGAAATAAATACTTCTGGAGAGTTTATCTCACTTAAATTCAAAAAAGTTTCCTGATCAGTTATGTGGCTGTTCAAGCTTTTTGAGCAATTCATCTGCCTTTCTTTCTATTTCCGGTGTCATTGATAATGTGTCTGGCCACGGCCTGTTATAATTTTCAGCTGGTGATTTTTTTGTTGCGTCTATGCCCATCTTTGAACCCAGGTTAAATAGCCTTGCCGGGTGGTCAAGCGAATCTGTCGGGGTATTTGGAACCATAAAAACATCGTTAACCGGATCGATTCTGGTAGTCATTGCCCACATAACCTGTTTCATGTCATGTACATCCACATCATCATCAACTACAACAACAATTTTTGTGAACATCATCTGCCCGGTGCCCCATATGGCAAACATAACCTTCTTAGCCTGTCCGGGATACCTTTTTTTAATTGATACAACTATCATGTTGCTTACTACAGTTTCTTCAGGTATGTTCATATCAACAATTTCAGGTATCTGTATCTGAATTAACGGTAGAAACATCTTTTCTATTGCTTTTCCAATCCTTACATCCTCATGCCATAGTTTCCCAACTATTGTGGTGGAATAAACCGGTTCTAATTTCTGTACAACTTTCTTTACATGGAATACTGGAAAAGCTTCTTCAAGTGAATAATAGCCTGTATGGTCCCCAAATGGCCCCTCAATCCTTGTTTCAGAAGGGTCTATATAACCTTCAAGCACAATCTGCGAACTTCTTGGGTATTCCATGTTAACTGTTTCGCCTTTTATAAGCTCAAGGTGTTTCTTTGCAAGTATTCCTCTGAAAGAAAATTCATCAATTCCATTGGGTAGTGGAGCTATTGAAGAGAAGAATGTAAGAGGGTCAACGCCTATTGCAACAGCAACGTCCATTATTTTACCCTCGTTTCTGTATTTGTCCATATGCTCTGCACCGCCTTTATGTATGTGCCAGTGCATGCCAACAGTTTCATCATCGTATACCTGCATTCTGTAAGTTCCAACATTCCTCGTTCCTGTATCCGGGTCTTTGGTCATGACAACAGGCATTGTTATATAGCGGCCGCCATCTCCCGGCCAGTTCTTTGTTATTGGATAATCGGATAAATGCGGCTCTACAACTTCAAATTCAGAATTTTTCCTGTTATAAACCTTGGGCTTTATTCCACTCATTTCCTTCAGCATTTCAAGCCCGCGTGATATCATGGACTCAGTATCATCAGGTATTCTCACCAGATTCTTTAGTTTGAGGCCGATATTATACGGCGTATCACCCAGTATAGCCTCTATTTTCTTATCTGATGAAAATATATTTCCTATTACGGGCATCTTTGACCCCTTAACATTGTTGAATAGCATGGTTCTCTTCTTGCCTATGCGTTCCTCCTCGCTCAGTATATATGTAAGTTCCAGTTCAGGATCGACTTCTTCGTTTACCCTTACCAGGTCGCCGTTACTTTCCTGATATTTTATAAATTCTTTCAGGTCATCAAATGTCATAGTTACTGATGCCCTGATTAAATATAATTTTTATCTCATAAAATGTATTCTTGGTTTTATTACAGAATCATAAAATTTCATTATAGACTGGATAACGAATAATATTCCTGTAATTAATGCCAGGATTCCCGCAATTATGAGCACTCCAGAAATAGAATCGCCAAGTGCTGCAGGGAGTGCCACAACATTGTAAGAAACCATGGACGCGCCTGTAATAATTAATCCTATGCCAAAGATAAATATTGCGAGTGGTTTTGCAGAACTGGTAAGAAAATCCGATATCATTGCAGAGGGTTTGAAGATAAATCCAAGGATGAGAAGAATTTCCATCACTATAAAAGCCTGTGCCCACAGGGCTGAATTCAGGTAGGATGTGCCGAATACAAAAATATATGGTGCAAGCGGGTAACCGATCAATCCAATATATGCAAGCATTGCCGCGATTATAATCATTATCCTCGAAATTAATTCGTCATCCTTAAAGAAATAATATAGATACCCGAAAGCAAGTGAAACAAACCCCAGAATAGCTGGAATTATTGTGCTCCCTATGCTAATTGACAATAGAAGTTCAGAAATAAAAATCAATGAAAATAAAATCAGAGACATAAATATGAACCTATCCGTAATATCAAACTTGCCTGAACTATAAATGCTGAGTATTATGGCCGCATAGAAAATATCGAATATAATAACAATAATGTCACCAACTTTAAACAAACCACTATGGTGGGTAGTTAATGTATATATTGTATTTATCAGGGAAGCAGCTATAAAGAATCCAATTGATATGAGCAAAAGCAATCTTGATATGCTATTTAGCCTCTCCCTTGAATTTTCGTTATAATACGAATTACCTGACATATAAAGCTAAACAAAAAAGGCATATTTAGTTTTTCCTATTCTTATTGAGGGATTCAATAGTATCAAGCGGGTCTATCATTGCCTTCCCCTTATCGGTAAGGTAATACATCACACGTACCGGCTTAGATGAAATAATGTTTTTCCCTATTATACCCTCAGTGGAAAGCTTCCCTAATGCCTCAGTCAATGCCTTTGGCGTAATATTTTCCATAGAATTTGATATTTCGCTATATCCTGAACTCCCGTTAATTGATAAATATTTTATTATAAGGGGCTCCCATTTTCCCCTGAGCGGCCTTAAAGCAATGCTCAGCGGGCAATCATCAGTTTTCATTTTTCTCCCTCTGCTGGTATCTGGCCACCAGCCCATTCTCCAGTATATCCATGCTCGCCACATAATGCTTTCCATTCACATTGAAAGCCACACTGACAGCCCATTTCTTTAGCCCGGAATAATAAAATACATCTAAAATTTCAACATTTTCAGCTGGAATATTCTCCATTTTTGTTATCTGTTCGACTATAGTACTCTTTAAATCTTCCATACGATCTATGGTTAATTTAAACTCCATAATCAATAATGCATTCTATTATTATAAGGGTTTTTCAATTTTTAAGCAACAATATAAGCAAGTATTTTATATTTTTTATATATCCATTCCAATGGAAGACCGCAATACAGCCGCCGCATTTATCAGGGAATACATATATCATAATTATGAGGGCGTTGAAAACATAAGGATAAGGGAAATGAAATTTGATAAATATACAGGAAACTGGACTTCCCACACAAGTTTCAATGACATTGACAGGAGCTATGAAATTGCAATAGTTTTCAATAAGGATAAAATAATATTTGTTAAAGAATTTATATGATGGAACTATTTTAGCGGCAGCTAGCTACAAAGTACCAGGTTAAATGGAAAAGTCAGGCAACACAAATATGAATCAGCTGTGTATGAGTAAAATCTCTGCATGTTAA
>JAKAAU010000193.1 GCA_021802165.1 Thermoplasmata archaeon | reverse complement strand
CAAAATAACAGATTACAGGGTAGGTGCAAGAAAGACAGCTAAAATTGTTTCGGGTATATTGAACAAACCACTGAAAATAAAGAATATGCCATATATAGATTATTCAAGGAAGTCTCAGAGCCTGGAGGAAATAATAAAATACGAATGCCCGGTAAAACCCGAAGACATACTAAGGCGGAGACTGGCCTTAAGCATTTATTCACCCGATCTGGGGAAATCAATGGAGGAAAGAATTTATACATTAATGGAGGTGAGCCATGAGGATCCACATACTGGGAAATGAATATGCTGGTTCGGGAAATGCGGGCAGGATAATGGAAGAGATCCGATTGTTGTTGAATAATTATGATGTAACTTCTTCATACACAGAAAAAAACCCGCAGAATTTTATTAATTTTATTGAAAAGAATTTGGATATAAAATACCTCATTACAGTTGGGGGTGACGGAACAATAAATTATGCAGTACAGGCTCTGGCTGGAAAAGATATAGTTCTGGTTCCTGTTCCTGCTGGCACAGGTTCCGACTTGTCCAGAACGATCGGGCGCGTAAACATTAAAGAAATTCCAGAGATTCTCTCCACTGGAAAATTCAGAAATATAGATCTCGGACTTGTTCATATAAACGGAGAATCCCGATATTTTATAAATATCATGGAATCAGGACTCGGTGGCATGGTAATGGAAAGGGTTAATTCCATCCGGCATAGAAGTGGGTTAACCTTTATTCACGCAATACTTTCGTGCATTATGAAAATGAAGCCGGTCATGTCGGATATAGAAGTTGGAAAGGAAAGTTTTCATGAAAATATAATAGATATAATAATTGCAAACGGCCAGTATTATGGGAACGGAATACACGCATCACCCGAATCCCTTATAGATGATGGATTTCTTGATGTGCATATAATAAAGTACATGCCAAAAATCAGAATTTTATTTAAATTGTTGTCTCTGCGTAATGGTACCTACATAAGGGATAAATATGTGATAAACAGAAGGGCTCAAAAAATCAGCGTTAACTGCAACAGCATTGTGGAAATAGATGGAGAAACAATTAATGCCAACACTTTCACTATTGAATCCTGCCATAATGCCCTGAAGCTTTTCCAGGAATTAGGTAATACATCATTAAACAAGACTTAAATAGAATTTTGAATTAAATATGGAATAAGAAAAATTCAATGAATATGGCAGGGATAATTATGTATGATATAAAAGATAAAGTATGTATTGTAACAGGATCTGGAAGGGGAATCGGAAAATCAATTGCAATTAAACTTGCAGAGGTTGGGGGAAAGGTTGTTGTCAACGTCAGAAAGCATGTGGATGAAGGTATGGAAACACTGAAGGAAATTAATAGCATTTCGGAGGGAATTCTTGTGGTTGCTGATGTTTCCACCGGAGAGGGTAGAAAAAGAATTTTCAGTGACACGAATGAAAGATTCGGAAATCCCAACATTCTGGTCAATAATGCAGGTGTTGGTTTTCTGGAACCATTCGGAAGCATAGATGAAAATCATCTTCAGGCAATGTTCACTACCAATCTATTTTCACCCATATGGCTTTCAAAAGAATTCATGAATATTTCACAAAAAGGCGTCATAATAAATATGGCATCACTGGCCGGAATATCACCATTTCCAGGATTATCTCTGTACGGCATGACCAAAGCAGCACTGATAAGCCTTACAAAATCTCTTTCCCTGGAACTGGCTCCCTACAATATAAGAGTCAATGGTGTGGCCCCCGGAGTTGTTAAAACAAGGATGGGAGACAGTTTGTTAAAAATAATGGATCTGAACGAACAGGATTTTGCCAAAAAATTCACCCTTACTGGAAAGCTAATAGAGCCTGATGAGGTTGCAGATACCGTTCTTTATTTAATCAGGAATGAATCAATGACCGGACAGGTTATAACCATAGATTCCGGTGGAGAACAGATGGCTACAGATTATTTCAGGTAGGGTTATAATGTTCAAACAATAATATTAATATAGGGATAAAGAGTATATTAATCATGTGTTTTTTTAATAGGTCAATGCTCTATATGGAATTTAATATTTCAAGAATAGATAGGGGGTGTGTAAATGTGGTATTTTAGATCCCCTCAAGTTATATTTGGAGAAGATTCGCTTTCATTTCTTGAAACATTATCAATAAAAAAAGCAGTAATAGTGACAGATAAAAACATCAGGAGAGCTGGCCTAGTTGATATAGTTAAGGGCAATATGCCTGATACTGAGATATTAATAGTGGATGATATTCCCGAGGAGCCAAAATACAGGGATATGGCAAAACATTTAGATGACATAAATAATTTCTCTCCGGAATATTTTATATCCATAGGCGGGGGATCGGTTATAGACAGTTCAAAAATTTTATTCTTTAAATATGAACGCCCTGATCTTGAATTCTATGATGTAACCCCCCTGGTAAAACTTAATTTGAGAAAAAAGAGCCATTTAATTGCAATTCCAACCACCAGTGGAACCGGATCAGAATGCACCTGGGCCGCAATGGTTTCTGATGAAATGGAAGTAAGAAAGGATGAACTGGCATCTCCAGAAATAATGCCTGACTATGCTATCCTGGATCCGCAAATGGTGAAATCTTTACCGAAAGCGCAGACAATAAATACTGCAACAGACGCAATCACCCACGCAATAGAGGGATATACAAGCAGGTGGAGCAATCCATATTCTGATGCCATGGCAGAAAAAGCTATTGATCTCATCATACCATCTATTGTTAAACTGGTAAAAAATGCGGAAAATATGGAGTTGAGAAACAATATGCATATTGGTGCATCTATGGCAGGCCTGTCCTTTTCAAATTCACAGATTGGACTTGCACATGCTCTCGGGCACTCGTTGGGAGCTATTTTTCATGTAGTTCATGGAAAATCGGTCGGGGTAGTTCTTCCAAATGTCATAAGGTTCAATTATGATTCTGTGCGTGAAAAATATAACCGGCTTAATAATATAATTCCTGAGGAATACAGAGAAAAAACTCTGGATCAATCCATAGTTCATATATTTAGAGATATAGGACAGGCCACCAGGATCTCTGAAGCAGGACTAGATGAGAAAACCTTTAATGCCAACCTGGATAAACTGGTAAACCTCGCATCTGAATCTACAGGGATAATAACAAATCCCGCAGATGCAGGTATGGATGATATAAGGAACCTGTTCATAAGCTCGTGGTAAGTTGATTTATATCAGAATTTTATTCTCACAAATACGAAGCGATTTTCGATCATACGTGATGGATAATAAATGAATATATATTCCTTATATTTATGCTATTTATAAATAGATAAACGATATTATTTAATACGTTTCAGAATATTCATTCCAAGATGATTTTTGTCAAATACTCTGAAATCATTATTTGCTATTATCATAAATTTAATTACGTCCTTGTAATCCTTAAACCATAACTTAAACATTTCTTCATAAAATTCAAACGGCGTTTCGTGAATCTTGGTACTGATACCATGTTCCCTTAAAAATTTATAAACATCTTTTTTATTGTTTGAAACGATTTTTACACCATTTTTGTATTCCAGACTTAAATTGACCAATGATTGTTCACCGCGGTCTCTTAATTTTATAGGATCCGCCATACCAGATTTAATAATAATCAACTCTTTTATTTCAATCCAGATACGTTCTAAGAGCTTTATTTCATCTTCATTTATACTAATGTTTTTA
>JAKAAU010000192.1 GCA_021802165.1 Thermoplasmata archaeon | reverse complement strand
GGGAATACTGTTCCATCTTCCGGCAGTTCTGGTAGCTGCTGCAACAGCAGCTTACTGGGTCGGTGTGGCAGGTGGTGCAATATTCGGTGGTATAGCATCGGATGCAATAGGCAGAAAGCAGATATTCCTGTACGATACTGTAGGTATGGCCGTGTTTGCAGTTCTCAGTGCTGTCTCTACAGGATATATAACATATTTTCTGACAAGGCTTGCACTGGGCGTATTTATAGGAATGGATTATGCGGCTGCCGTCCCTCTTTTAGCTGAGTACTCTCCCTCTAAGAAGAGAGGAGGTCTTTTATCCACTGAAAAACTGTTTTTCATGTTCGGAACAATTGCAACTGTTATAATAGGAATGGCGTTTACATATTATGTGGGAGTTCTACTTGCATGGAGATATGATTTTCTTATAGCGGCTGTTCCTGCAATAATCCTGTTCGGTTTGAGATTTGACATGCCAGCCTCATTGAGATGGGCAAAAGCATCTGGAAGAAAGGACCTTATACCGAAAATACTGAAAAAACTCCACAGGGAGGGCATAGATATAGATCCTGAAACCATAAAAATTGATGAACCACAATCTATTATGGAAAATATACACGAATTTTTCAACGCAAAAAACAAAAAGACAGTTGCATATATATTCTGGATCGGTGCAGCCTATGCATTAACCGTTAATCTTGTAAGTGTTTACGCAAGTACCGTGCTTGAAGGATTGGGCGCCTCAGCGTTCTTTGCAGAGGAGGGAACACTGATAATTGATATAGTTGGTACATTTGGTGTTGTACTGACACTTATTGTTGTTGACCGGATAGGCAGGCGTTTAATGGGCCTTTTCGGATTTGTACTGGGGGCGATACCTCTGGCTGTGCTGATAGTTGCAGATATATACCATGCTATGACTATACCGCTGGTAATAGCCATGTTCGGATTATTCTTCTTCATAAATGTCGGTCTGGTGGGAACGCTGCAGTACTTACCTGCTGCCGAAGTATCAACAACAAAATCCAGGGGACTGGCCGTTGGCTGGGAAAAACTATTTGAATTCGGTCTGGCATTGCCCGCCCTAACGCTGTATGCGTTTATCGGATTATTTTATTCCTTCATATACGATACAATCATGGTTATCATAGGAGGAATCGTACTGTACCTGCTATCCTTTGAAACCAAGGATAAAACACTGGAAGCAAATGCAATGCGTGCTGAGGGTAAAATGAAATCTCAAGAACGAACATCAAGGAGAATTGAAGAGACAAAAAAGGCTGATTAACTTTATTTTTTTGTTTTATTCATATTAATAATTCTTAAATATGTATCAGATATTTTAAAGAATGGAAGTCGGATTTCTAGATAAATTAAATTCTGATATTGTATTCAGGGATTATGATACGCCAGAACCAGAGGATGATCAGGTTACAGTGGACCAGACCTATACAGGCGTGTGTTTTCGTGATATACTTACACAGCAGGGATTTTTTCCGAGGGTTTCCTTACCCATAATACCTGGGCATGAGATCGGCGGGAAAATTGTTAAAACGGGCAGAAACGTCCAGAATTTCCATGTGGGCGACCGGGTTTCAAGCCTGATATATATACCATGTGGTAAATGCAAATACTGCCTTTCAGGGAATGAAAACCTGTGTACCGCAAAAATTGCATACGGTGAGAAAATAAATGGTGGTTATTCACGTTATGTAAATGTCAGTGAGCGATCTCTAGTAAAGGTGCCATCTGAAGTCCCGGAGGAAGCGGTTCCAATAGCCGCCTGTGTCATCGGGATGCTGTACCACGCCATAGGGAAAATGGGGAAAATAAAGAAAGATGATTATGTACTGATTACCGGTGCGGGAGGCGGTGTCGGTGTCCACGCGGTTCAAATGGTAAAGGCCCTCGGGGGTCATCCTATTGCCGAATCCGGATCAAAATGGAAGGAGGAAGAACTGTACAGACTCGGTGCAGAACACATAGTCAGTCCTGAAAAAGATTACAGCAAAGAGGTAAAGGAAATCACAGGTGGCGGTGCCGATATTGTCCTGGAGGATGTTGGCATAGCAACATTTTCAAAAAGCCTGAGGAGTCTAAGAACAGGTGGCAGAATGGTAGTAATAGGGAATCTAAAGCCTGAGCCCGTGGAGCTTCCCCTGGGATTAATTATACTCAAGGGAAACACTATAAAAGGAAGCATAAGCTCAACAAGGGACGATCTGAAAATAGCACTTGATCTTTTAAAATCTAAAATACATCCGGAAATAGGGGCAAAAATAAATCTGGAATCTATAAATCAGGGATATAAGAATATGCTGGACAGGAAAGTACTGGGAAGACTTTTGATAGAATATAAATAAAAAAACCCGATTACAATATTAAATTTTAAATAAACAAAAACCTTTTTTAAAAGTTAATAATAAAGTATAGATATAAAAATGTATATTGTCCCCTCGTCTACCGCTTACAACGTGTCAAGGAAACTGGCAAGTATTTTTTCCTGTAATGTCTCCGGCGTTGTCAGAAAGAGATTTCCAGATAATGAAATGTATCTTAAGATAATTGATGATATCAGTGGTGAAGATGTGCTTCTAGTTGGCAATACTAGAAGTGATTCGGATATCATAGAATATCTCCTGCTTCTGGATGCCATAAAAGAGGAGGAACCAAAAAGCATCACCGCTGTTATACCGTTCTTCGGTTATGCAAGACAGCATATGAGATACAATAACGGGGAGCCTGTATCATCAAAGGTTTTCACAAAGGCGGTAAATCAATATGCAGACAGTATTATTACAGTGGAGCTGCATGATGAACAGACCCTGGACTATTCCGATGTACCGTTTACTGATATTAAAATTATAGAGCCTATATATAGTTATTTTAAAAATAAAAGCATAGATTTTGTGATGTCACCCGATGACGGCGGATATGAGCGTGCGAAAATAATGGGGGATAAGCTCGGAATTCCTGCATATTATATAGACAAAAAAAGAATAGATTCAACAACCGTCAAAATGGTTCTTCCAGAGGAAGATTACATGAATAAAAATGTTCTATTGCTTGATGATATAATTTCTACAGGCGGTACAATCATGAAAGCATCAAAACTGATAAGGCAGAGCGGTGCAAGGAACATATATGCATGTGCAATACACGGTGTATTTGCCAATGACAGCAACGAAAAAATAGAAAAATATGTAAACGAACTTGCAGTGACAGACACAATAGAAACAAAATACAGCAATATAACAGTTTCAGAAGAAATAGCAGCATCATTGAAAAGCAAGATAAGCATATGAAATCCGGGCTCCGGGTACTCGGCCTGGATGATGGTCCATTTCAAAAGTTCAGGGACGCAACCACTGTTATTGTCGGGGTTATTATGCGACTGGATTCATACGTTGAAGGAGTTTCTATAAGGGATATAACAGTGGACGGAATGGATTGTACGGAAACTGTTATGTCAATGATTAATGGTAGATTTAAAGATGACATAGATTTTATAATGTCAAACGGCATTACATTTGCCGGATTCAATATTCTGGATATAACCGGAATTAATGAGAAGACAGGAATACCGGTAATAGCCATAACAAGAAAGAAACCTGCCATGGAATCTATTTTCAGTGCACTTTCACTTCATTTTAAGGATGCTGAACAAAGAATAAAAATAATAAAAAAAACATCTGTGGATGAAATAAAATACGGGGGCAAAACCCTGTATATAAACAGGGCTGGCACATCGTTGAATGATGCAGTAATGCTC
>JAKAAU010000191.1 GCA_021802165.1 Thermoplasmata archaeon | reverse complement strand
GATGCAAAATTACTGGATTCTGAAATGGATTATGACCACAACAGAAGCGTTCTTACTGTTGTTTGTTCCCTAGACCATGTTATTGATCTTGCATTTAATATGATAAAAACCGCAGCGGAAAATATAGATATGAATGTACAGTCTGGTCTGCATCCACGCTTCGGTGCTACAGATATAATGCCTCTGGTGCCCCTGGAAGACACATCAATGGAAGAATGCATAGAACTTTCACAGGGATTAGGAATGAAAGTAGGAAAGGAACTGGGAATACCTGTATTTATGTATGCATATTCTGCAAAAACACCTGAAAGAAAAAATCTTGAAAACATAAGGAACAAAAAATTCCAGATTGAGGAATTAAGAACTGCCATAGGAAGTGGAAATTACGTCCCTGATTATGGCCCGGAAGTAGTTGGCAGTGCAGGTGCAACCATAATAGGTGCAAGGGATTTTCTTATTGCGTATAATATCTATTTAAATACAGACGACATAAAAATTGGGAGAAAAATAGCATCTGCAATAAGGGCCAGGGATGGTGGTTTTGCCTGCGTCAAATCTCTGGCTTTCAAGATGCCGGAAAAAAATCTTGTACAGATATCGATGAATATAGTAAATTACAGGAAAAATCCTGTATACCGTATATTCGAAGCGGTAAAAACTGAGGCAAAAGGATTTGGTGTTTATCCAGTAAAATCAGAGTTCATAGGAATGGTTCCGCAGGAAGCACTTGTTGACTCTTTTAACCATTATTTGATGTCCGGACTAAAAAATAAAAATGTACTGGATTATGCACCGGGAAAAATATAACTTAAAATTTCTCCTTTATGTATTTTTTAATTGCTTCAATTGCCCTATCATTTTCCTCTTTTGTCCCTATTGTTAATCTGGACCTGTCCTTTACCAGTGGGAGTTTTCTTATATGTATCCCGTTTTCTTCCATATAGCTATATAGATCCTTTTTAAGGAGGAGAAAATTCGCACTGCTAGGGTATGCTATATCCTTTATTTCATTGTAAACACGTTCCCGTTCCTCTACAATATATTTTATTTTTTCTACAACAAGGCTGTAATTATCAATCATGATCTCTGCCATTTTAGCTGAAAGTATATTCATATAAAACGGTGCCTGCAATTTTTTGATTTCAGATATAAATTTGCTCTCTGCTATGCCATATCCAATTCTCATTCCTGCAAGGCTAAAAGCCTTGGAAAATGTCCTTAATATTATGAGATTGCTATATTTTGCAATAAGGTCAGTATAATCTTCACCCGAAAATTCATAATAGGCATTGTCAAGTATGGTTGTTACACCGGAATCAAGAATTTTTTTTATGCTCTCTCTATCTATAAGATTCCCTGTTGGATTATTTGGCGAACATATTACCACAAGTTTTGCATCCTTCTGCGCCAGTATACCATTAACATCAAGGGAAAAATCGCTGCGGAGCGGGACATCAATTGCCTTATGGCCATAATTTCTGGCATAGAATGAATACATTTCAAAGGTTGGTGAACTGACAACTATATCGCCTTCTGCACGCCTGATTAAAATATCAAGCAATTCGTCGCTGCCATTGGCTGCAATAATGTTTTCACTGCTAAACCCGGTGAGCCCTGCCAGTTTTTTAATAAGGGAAGGTAACCCCTTTTCAGGGTATCTGTTAAAATCTGCATCCTTTGCATAGTTTATGAATTCTTTTTTTACCTTTTCCGGTACATTGAATGGATTTTCGTTCTTGTCAAGGTATATTTCTTCCATACTTTGACATTTTTATTTTATTATTAAACTTAATCAAGTGTTTTTAGATACTGGACAATATCATTTATTATTTTATTTCCATATACCTTCGAAGCCCCTTTAAATTCAACTCTTGAATTAATTTCATGTACAACCAATCCTTCATCTGTTTCCATGGCATCAATACCAATTATGCCCGGGTCAAAAAGATGTGCAACCCTTATAAGTATGTCAAGCTGGGATTCTGGCAGCACTGCTTTTTCCACCTTCCCGCCAAGTGCGAGGTTTGTTTTCCACCCCTCCCCTGAATACCTGTATATTGTGGCAGAAATATTATCTCCCACAACTATTGCCCTTACATCCCTTGGAGGCCTCTTTACATATTTTTGAAGATAGTACGAATTTTCGTTTACCATATCATTCATTGAGAATACTGTTTCTGCAATATTCTCATTCTCTAAAAGTGATATCATTCTACCCCAGCTCCCACTTGCTGGCTTAAAAACTACAGGGTATCCCATATTATCTGCAGTTGATAAAGCATTGTCATGTGAAAATGATACAGAAGTTTCCGGGGTTTTTATTCCATTTTTATATAGATAAGAGGTGGTAAATAC
The DNA here is from genome assembly GCA_021802165.1 of Thermoplasmata archaeon. The sequence continues at coordinate 1,411 of JAKAAU010000191.1, read as the reverse complement.
TTTATTTCCTGCGATGCTAAAAGTATTAAAGGAATTAATCGTTTTAATTCCGTGTGATTCAAGTATATATGAATAATAGAGAGACCTCCTGGAACTCATGCATCTGATAACAGCAGGTCCTTCAAAATCAAGTTTTCCTGTGAGGTTTAGCGCATTATCCTTTGCATTAACCAGATTCAGTTTTATGCTTTCTGACTGGAGCCCTTTAATTAACTCCTTTTCTTCCCAGGATATTGAATCGTAAATGAATGTAAGCATACGATAATAATTTTTTAGTGTTATTAAATATTTATCGATTAAAATCTAATATTATCTGAAGATTATACAATATTTACAGTTATAATGTAAAATTTATCAATAATTACAAAGAAATTCTATTAAATATTTAATTTTGATGTTATGCAGCCCATAGTCCTGTCTATGTTTTCTCTGGATATTTCATTGACCCTGTCTTTACCCATCATCTTTACTATAAGCCCGAAGTCAAATGAGCTTTTCCAATCCAGTACTGTTTCTTCTCCATGGCTTTCGTAGGATATGCTTATGTTGAATTTCACCTTTGAACCCGCTATTCTCCCACTCCCATCTATATTTATTGAATCTAATCCAACCTTATATAGAAACGACATCTTCCCCGTCACACTGCTCATGGCAGAAATTTTAGCAGCAGATATATCAAGTTTTAGTTTGCATTGTATTTCACCGCCATTATTCTGGAAGTCATATACCCCGGGGAGGCAAGGTGTTATATTATCAATGTCGGAAAGAAATTCTGCAACGTTCCCTTTATTATTTTTTATGGTTATTTTGCCGCTAAATTCCATTTAATCACCCAGCCTTATGGCTTCGTTGAAAATAAAAGCACTTTCAAGCTGGGTTAAGTAACCGTAATCCATGCTGGTGCCATATGAACTTATATAATTCATGAATGTTGTGTTTAAATCCTGCTTATGCTTTTCTATGAATTTATCGAAGGTATCATTCAGGATGATTTTCGATGTATCCTGTGAATGTGTTCCTGTAATTTCAGAAAGTTTCTGTGATACCGCCTGCCCCATGAGCCTTGACGTTGTGAATTTTCCGCCTATTATGCTGAATAAATTGTTCATATTTTCGTATATCCTGAAATCTCTTGTAGCCCTTGAATAATCTTCCCTGATCAGCGGGCGCATGGAACTATATAGTTTTTTATATCTGTGCCTGGAAAGTGATGGGACCATCTCCGCAACTTCAGATAGCATGGTATCAAGATCTTCCGGGTCGATGTCATTGTTGTTTACATTATCTGATATAATTGCTACTGTGCCTGCAACTGACATGCTTCCATATGGCAGCAATATATCCCCATCTGAAGGTTCCCTCATTCTGTTTAAGATACCATGTGAAAATAAGTAGTCGTAGGATGCCATGT
>JAKAAU010000190.1 GCA_021802165.1 Thermoplasmata archaeon | reverse complement strand
AGCCTTTCCTCTTTTTACATCTGCAAATGCAAAAGTTGCATTAACTTCCGGTGTTATTAAACCAATAGTGTTCGGACCAAGTACCCTTATATTATTTTCTTTTGCAGTTGCCATTATCTTATCTTCGAGTTCCGCACCGTGTTGATCAGTTTCCTTGAAACCTGATGTGATAATTATTGCAGCGCCGGCCTTTACTGCTGCTGCATCCTCCATCACTCCGGGTACAGCATCCCTTGGAACAACAATTACTACGAGATCAACCTGGCCCTTTATATCTCTAAGGTTTTTATATACGGTATAACCGGATATTTCAGTACTCCTATTATTTACGGGATAAATTTTACCAGAGTAAGATGATGCTATATTCCTTAAAATGATATTGCCAACCTTGAGGCTGTCAGATGATGCACCAACAATTGCTATACTTTTAGGCTTAAATAACTGTTCCAGCATAAACTATTATTTATCATGGGGTTAAATAGTTTCCTTATTGGAACTATAAGGGGAAATCCTCTCCAAGGTCTCTGGTATCTATCACTTCTATGAATTGGCTAATCATTTCCAAGGATTGGAAGTACAATCGCTCAGAATATGTGGAAGAGATATCAGATACCACAAGGCTTCTGTACTCACGAATACCGGCACTTACAGAACTGATAAATACGTCAGTATCCGTAAAAAATCCACCGAATAATATTGTTTTTCTCTCCGTATTTTCCAGAATATTTGCAATGTTACTGTGAAAAAAAATGTCCTCCTTTTGAACATTTATCTCATTTTTAACGGTTATTTTTCTATTAAATTCCTTTATAAAATTTTCATCGTAATCAGATTCAGGAGGCATATTCTTCTTCCTGTTTTTTTCCTTGAAATCCCGTATCTCTTTCAAATCGTGATTATGAATATCATACCAGAGTTTTCTTCTGGTGAATATAACAGGAATGTTATATTTAGAAACGAAAGAATTTATATAATCCATACCCAACAGAAACTCCATTTTACTGAATGTGTGCCTGAAAAAGTCTGTACTGTAATTAATCATCACCACTGCAGTATCATCCGGGTCTATCATAATCCATCATGCGTGGAATGTATTTCTAATTTGTTCAATAAATTATATATAAACTTCCATAATACAGAGTGTGCGGAGATTGCCGAGCTAGGAAAAGGCGATGGATTTAGGGTCCATTTCCGCAGGGATTCGTGGGTTCAAATCCCACTCTCCGCATTTGAAAGTTTATTTTTATATAATACAGTAATTTGAGATTAGTTTATATACACTGTATCAATATTTTTTCATGAATGGATATGATAAAACGAAAGATTTTTTTTCCAAAAACTCTGATTACTATTCAAAAAGTGAATCCCATGCAAGAGACAATGATCTAAATATTCTCATGGATATGCTTGAACTGAATAGAGATATGATCGGGCTTGATGCCGCCACTGGTGCTGGTTTCACTGCAGTTAAATTGGCACAGAAAATATCAAAAGTTTATGCTCTGGATATGGTTGATAAAATGCTTGATGAAACCAGAAAGCTTGCTGAGGAAAATGGACTCAAAAATGTAATTACGGTCAAAGGCTATGTTGATTCTATGCCATTTGAGGATGAAAAGTTTGATGTTGTTACATCCAGGCGGGCCCCGCATCATTTCAGGAATAAAAATGAATTTGCAAATGAATGCTACAGGGTTCTGAAACCAGGTGGTAGGATAGGAATAGACGATATGACCGCACCGGATAATATGATAAATAGTTTGAATGATATGGAGAGAATGCGGGACCCATCCCATATGTACGCTGCATCCCCGGAAGAGTGGAAAAAAATTTTAGAGAATGCCGGATTCAGCAACATTAAAAGTGAAATCTATAGCAGGAAAATTACGTTTGAACAGTGGTTAAATCCAGTGGATAAAAAATCAGATGAAGGTATAAAATCTCTTGAATATATTGTAAATGACAGAAGTGGATATTCCTCTGCAATAGGATGGGATGGAAAATCGTTCTACAAATCATGGATTGTAATTACAGGTGCAAAACTTTAAAAATGGTCAGACCATTAATCATGGACTACAAAAATTTATAAACCATTATGTATATATTTTGTAAGACGCAATATGACACACAGGGAGGAAACACAGATGGATGTTAAATTCAGGATAAAAAATCAGAGCTGTTCGCTCAGTGGTTTATATTCGGAGTTCGGGATTAATTCAAGAGTAATAAAGAAAGAAATAAAAGACGGTGTCATTTATGAAATTGCAGAGATTTATTATAAAAAGAATGACCTCGGGAAAATACTTTCGTCAATTAAGGCAAGCAGTGAAGTCCTTAATGTTGACACTTTATACAGTAATGATAATATTATGATAATAAAATTGGCCACTGAAGAATGCCCAATACTCGGCATAATAAAAAAATACACAGGGGAAGGGGATGCATCGTTTACCAAGGAAGAGAAAATAGAGAAAGGGGAAAATATATGGTATATGTCAATGACCAGTATGGAACTGGTTAGGGAGCTCTCTGAAAGATTAAAGAATGCAACAGGAAATGACGTATTAATAAATATATATAAAAAATCCAAGGTAGACAAAAAATCACTTTTCATTGTAAAAGAGGCATACGACCTTGGATTTTTTGATGTTCCGAAGAGGATTAATCTCATGGAACTTTCAGCAACACTGAATATACCTCCAACAACTCTGGATTTAATTATACGGAAGTCGCTGAAATATTTTCTGGATAGTGAAATTGCATCTGTAAAAAATATAACTGTAGACAGAGAGTAGATTTTTTGCGGGAATACAAAAACATAATCATCGGTGCAGGTTACTCGGGATTGAATGCTTATTATACTATAAAAAATAAGAAGAATACTTTGTTAATGGATTCAAACGGTGTCTTTATTTATCATTCAAAAACATCAGATATAAAAATAAATATTCCCAGCGCTGTAAGGGAAAAAGTAGTTAAAATAAATATGAATAACTATTCAGTAGAAACCGATGAGCATGAATATCATGGAGAAAACATTGTTATTGCAACAGGATGCTCCAGAGAGGGACAGATAAGATTCATGGATAATGCGCAGTTTTACGGAAATCATTATATTGCTTCTGAAAATGAATTTGATGATTATATTTTGTTGCAGTATATATTAAAATTAAATAAAACCGGAATAAAGGCAGGTTATAGTGGCAATTTTATGAGACAGTTGGGAGAAAATGTTGCAATCACCGTTAAAAATTTCCTGAAAAATGCAGGAATATCTATATCTCCAGAACCGGATTTCATTTTTCCACGCTGCAAACCTGCACTGTTTAAAAATTTCCTTAAAGTGGATAGAAATTTCAAGGTAAAGGATGGTATATATGCCGTTGGAGATATTGTTGATTCAGATATAAAATCAGGGGAACTTTCTATGAGAGAGGGTACCTTCGTCGGTTCACGCATCAACGGAGTTATGAATGATTTCAAACCGGTATTCATTTCAATTCTGGATAATTTTGATGGGTCTGGCATAAGAATTAAAAGTAAATATCCGTGGGGTATTGAGGAATCATCAGCACATACAGGATATATATATTCATTGATGTCTGCATTCCTTTCTAAATATTACAGGACCAGAAGGGGAAAAATGGGGATTATCAGTCATTTTTAACCAAGAAATTTTTTTAATAAGGTTTATTAATTTGCCATAAATAGGGAAAGATGTGGGATCCGGGAGGAGCAAAAGATGTAAAAAGCACACTTTACATCATTTTGAGGTTTCTCAGAATGGAGCAAACTTTTTTTA
>JAKAAU010000189.1 GCA_021802165.1 Thermoplasmata archaeon | reverse complement strand
ATTCTTTCAATTCCTTGTCTCTATCGAAAAATATCTCCATGATTATGTTTATAATGATTATACTTATAATCTTTATGGCATAAACCGATGATTATAACATATTCACATATTTTGATACTCTGTGAAATTAGATTTTAGTTGATATATCAGAAAATGGTATTCTTATTTGATTAAATATAAAAAATTAAAATTATTTCAAAAGCTAACTGTGGCTGTAGCCATCTTTGCTTTCTGCGTTGGCACTACAAGGGTTACTGTGTATTTTCCATGTAATTCCATTCCCGTGCTGCTTGTGAAATATGCCTTCAATCAGTGATTGACGCAATTCAAGTTGTGGATGTAGCGGGATATTCAAAAATATTATAGATTGATTATAAATTTAGTATCTCCAGATGGTTTTTTGGAAGGTGTTACTGTTGATATGTGGAAGTTAATTATATAGAAAAAACTCTTTAGCCGGGAATTCAGCCACTATGATAAATGGAAAACTTATTAATCATTTAAATAATAAATCTCAGAATTGAATGAAATCTGTTGTACTTGAGTCAGCTGGGAATATTAGAATAGAAGATGTTGAAGAACCCGGTGTCATTCCTGAGGGATATGTAAAAATTAGAGTTCGGTCTGTGGGTATCTGTGGATCTGATGTGCATTATTATTTACATGGAAAGATAGGTGATTTTGTATTAAAGAAGCCCATGATACTGGGCCATGAAACCGGTGGTGTCGCGGAATCAGACGGGGCAGCTATAAAGAAAGGAAGCGTTGTTGCCATAGAACCCGGAATTCCATGTGGGAGATGCATATACTGCAGGACTGGGAGATATAATCTGTGCCCAGATATGAGATTTTTTGCCACTCCGCCAGTGAATGGTTCTATGGTAGAATATATAGTGCATCCTGCGGAGTTCGTTTACAGTGCCGATGGACTGACACCAGATGAGGCGAGCCTTGCAGAACCTCTGTCTGTTGGTGTCTATGCTGCAAGAATGGCGCATCTCGGGCCTGAATCCAATGTCCTTATTAACGGATCTGGCCCTGTGGGTATACTTACTGCCTTTGCAGCAGAGTCGTACGGGGCAAATGTGACTGTTGTTGATATAAGGCCCGAAAGGATTGATTATGCAAGGGAATGTGGTTTTTCTTCATACATTAATAGTACGATCAGCATGCAATTTGATACAGTGTTTGAGTGCAGTGGTTATGGCCACACATATTCACTCCAAAGAACAGCCAGTGGAGGAGACCTTTTCCTTATAGGAATGGGAGAGGAAGATGGGATTAGTCCACTAAGAGCATCGATCAAAGGAATAAATATACATGGAATTTTCCGTTATGCAAATACATATTCAGAGGCTCTAAGTATAATCAGGAGATACAGGAACAGACTGGCACCATTCTTGAGGAAACACATTGATGCTGATGAGCTTCCTAGATATTTAGCAAATGGTGAATACGAGAAATATCTGAAAACAATAGTAAGAATATGAACTATCTGGAAGTTGATGTTGGAACCACTTCGATGAAATGCACTGCTGTAAACGATAATGGTATTCTATTTACCAAATCCATAAGCTATCCTGTCAAGTATGGAAATTTCGGAATGGCCGAGCAGAATCCATGGGATTGGTATTATTCATTTAAAAAAATCTTCCAGGAAATAGAATTTCCCATAGATGGAATTGGTACCACTGGGCAGATGCATAGCCTGGTTGTTGCAAATGGCAGACACCCACTTATGGATTCCATGCTCTGGTCCGATACACAATCAGCTGGATTAGCAGATTATCTGGTGAAAAAGTTTGGAATTTCAGAACTGGTACGGGAGACAGGCAATTATCCACTATCCAACTTTACCCTGTTGAGATTACTATGGATCAGAAAGTATTTACCGGAAATTTATAGGAAAATAGATATGGCTTTTGTGGCAAAGGACTGGCTCAAATACATGCTGACAGGGTTCCACGGCACTGATGTTTCAGATGCTTCTGGAACTTACCTCTTCAATGTCAGAGAACGCAAATGGTCCTCAATGATGTTCAAATACTTGAAAATTGATGAAAATCTTTTCGGTCATTCAAATGAATCTATGGAAATTCAGGATGAATACAAAGGAATACCGGTAATAGCCGGTGCTGGAGATCAGGAGGCAGCTGCCTTTGTAGCAGGGATTGGAAGCAATGAATGTGCCATGTCCCTGGGCATCTCAGGCGTGGTATTTTCAATTATACCTGAGTACCGCCTGCCAAAAAACAGATCAATACACCTCTTCTGCCACGCAGAAGCCAATAAATGGCACTGGATGGGTGTGACGCAATCCGCAACTTCATCCCTCGACTGGTTTATGAGGACTTTTCACATTGATTATGGAAGATTAAGAAACATCAGTGGAGATACCAACATAATATTTATGCCATATTTAAACGGCGAGAGGGCTCCTATCATGAAACCTGATTCCCGCAGTATGTTCTATGGCATATCTTCAAATACCTCACGAGATGAAATGATTTTATCCATAATGGAGGGCGTTGCTTTCAGCCTCAAACATGTTTATGATTCTATGGGCTTGAAAAAGAATAGGATAATTCTGACCGGTGGCGGGACTAAAATAAAAATCTGGAACCAGATAATTGCGGATGTGTTCAACATGGAAATTGACATTCCAGAGGACTCAGGTTCTTCCCTGGGTGCTGCAATGCTTGCATCCAGTGGAAAATTAAGAGTATATTCGGAGCCCGAAAAATATTTTCCAGTAAATCACAGTTCTTATATAGAAAAATATGAAAAATACAAAAAAATTGCTAAAAGTTACGGTAATTGTTCTAATCTTCCTCCGCCACCTGTTTTGGCTGGTCAGTCTCATTTATTGTTTCGTCTTCTATGTATTCAAGTGATTTATCATTAGTTTCTATGGCAAGTATAATCGATACTATAATAAGTGCAATTCCGAAATATTTCTTCATTTATCATAAATAAGGGAATATTATAATAATTTTTTTGGGAATATGTTTATGTACTTAGAAATAAACACTGCAAGCGTTAAAATGTTTATTGGTTAATGGAATATTGAATTATACAGATGTAAAGTTACAATGTGTTTTAAGTGATAACTTCACAATAATCATAGAAGATTACCTACCACAGGAAAATATGTAAATAAAAGTATAAAAATATTGGTAATAAACTATAATATTTATAATCTAAAATATAAAAATAATATTTTAAAAATAATTCCTATTTATCATTTTTTCATTAACTCATCCATTTTGGTTGTATAATCTTCCGGTGTAATCAAACCTTCGTCTAGTAAAGTTTTAAGTGTTCTCGCCTTTTCCTCTGAATCCACAGAAAGTATTATTTTCATATTTTTTATATTATATTTCTTTATTTACCAGTATCGAAAATACGTTAGGTTTAAATATAATATCCTTCAATTTAGGAATCCCATTGTATTAATTCAAATAATAAAAATGTTAACTGATTATTTGAGTTTTTCAACGAGTTGCGGAACTATGGTAAACAGGTCTCCAACAATGCCATAATCACACTCTTCAAATATTGGTGCACTTTTATCCTTATTTATTGCAATTATTGTTTTGGAACCACGTATTCCTGCTATGTGCTGTATCTGTCCAGATATGCCCAGTGCTATGTAGAAATCTGGTCTTACCTTTTTACCTGAAAGCCCTACCTGCTTATCCTCACTAAGCCATTTATAATCCAGGCAAACCGGTCTTGAACCTGCAATCTCTGCATGAAGCTCATCTACCAGCGGCTTTATTTTCTCTATATTTTCCTCGCTTC
>JAKAAU010000188.1 GCA_021802165.1 Thermoplasmata archaeon | reverse complement strand
TAATTGCCATAGCTGTCGGGCCTAGAACAGTGTTATTAGATAATGCTGGTACAAGGGAATAACCATCCTCCTGTGCATAAAGAGTGGGCATGTATGTCCAGTCTATAGTTATTGCAGCAGTAGAACTCTGGCCCAGAGCCACCTCCGCATTCTCATCATCGCTCTGGATCTGACTTGTTATTGTATTATTAAGGACGCCCTGTACATATGAGTGAAACTGTGCTTTTGCAGCTGAGGTATCGTTGTTATTCTTTTCTAGGAAATACTGGTATACTACGGAAAAGTATGCTAGCCCCGTTGTCGTTGATGTAGTAGGATTTTCAAGAATTATCTTCCCCTTATATGCAGTATTTGTTAGGTTCAGGAATGAGGTGGGCATGGGTGCACTTCCAAGGTTGTGTGTATTAACAGACATTCCAAGTACGGCATATGTAAAAGGATACCAATCCCAGTTGCCCGCTCTCCATATGCCACCGTGAAGGTATTCAGATTGGTTTGCAATACTAGCCGGGGTATAACTGGTGAAAATTCCATGCGATTCTGCCTCAATATACGCAGAGGGCGCACCTCCAAATAATACATCAGCCTGGGGATTGGACGAATCAGCTATTAATTTTCCTGTCAATGTACCCATTGCTCCGTATGTAACAATAACCTTAATACCTGTTGCTTTGGTAAAATTGTTAAAATATTTACTAGCTATTGTAGACCCATAATCTGCGTATATTACTACCTCCTTCTGGGATTTGCTTGCGGGATGATAATATTCAAGCCCGATTCCGATTCCTGCCACAATTATTACAATTGCAATAATTGCAGCAATTACATATTTCTTATCCATTAATTATCGAGTAAAGATTTACCGTGTTCATTTAATATTTTTGTTTATATATTGCATAGGAGTATATAGTCTATATTGAACATACATAGTGTGTTGGATATTATGTTCATACCTGCACAAGCATGAGTTTCATTGAACTTCTATAAAGCAATATGTGAATTGTTTAGCGCTTGAAATTTGGTATAACATTGTAATATTCAATTCTCATAATTCAATGCTATCTTGTGTACCCAATAATGATTGATGCCCAAGAATGGATACGTATATAATAACTATATTAATTCCATCTTTGATTATGCTATTTCCTTTTGTCTTCTATTTTTTTAACTAACTGATTAATGTGTGGTTAATAATATATAGGAGCTATATAAAAGTATAACACAGGTAACTTCAGACCGCCATTTTACAATATGAACTGTAAAGTTAATACTTTCAAGCAATAGGTTTTCTCGTTGATTAATATTGTATATACTGTGAAATTTTAGTTTTATTCATTTAAATTTATTTTTAAAGAAAAATAAATATATCTACTTTTTATATATGAAAATGGCAAAAACATTATCCTACAGGATTATTATTACACTGGCATCAGGAGCAATACTACCACTGGTGGATACAACCATTGTGAGCATGGCTATTGACCCGCTGGTTACGTACTTCAATGTAAGTGCATCCATAGTAGCATGGATAGCAATTTCATATTTATTGGCCGCAGTAGCAGTAATACCTTTTACAACATGGCTGATATCTGCATATGGAAGCAAAAAGATATGGATCTCCGGCTTGATAATCTTTTTAACCGGATCTTTATTGTCTGGTTTTTCCTGGAATATATATTCACTGATATTTTTCCGTATAATAGAGGGCATGGGTGCAGGCATATTGATGCCGATGCTGCTAACACTAATATATCAAATTGATTCTTCTGATGCAAGAAAAATGTTTACTGTAATAGGTTCTATAACTGCCTGGGCACCAATAATAGGACCATTTCTGGGTTCTGCCATGTTATCCATGGGAACATGGAGGCTTATATTCTGGATAAATGTACCAATAGTTATTATTTCAATAATAATGGCTTCCATTTTTATCAATGTAAATGATGAAATAAAAACAGAATCAGCATTGGATTTAAAGGGGGGTATACTTTTAATAATAGGTTTTTCCGGAATAATTTATGCCGTGACAATAATGGATAATCTATCCATATACTTTATTATATCCCTGACTTCTGGAGTTATATCACTCATTTTATATGTATTGCATGCGGTTAGGTCAGGAAATCCATTGCTTGATATCCTGCTGTATAAGGTAAGGCCTTTCCAGGTTAATTCAGTATTGTTAATATTAACGGGTTTTGCATTTTACGGTGGTATTACGTTTCTACCATTATGGCTCGAAACTGTCAGAGATGTTACTGCATCACTTGCCGGATTATATCTTATAGTAATGGGATTAGGTGCATTATTGGCAAGGACCCTGTTAAAATATATAAAATCAAATAACAAAATTATAATAGAAATGGGCTGGCTGATTACAGTAATTGGCACTATTCCATTTATTTATAAATTTGATTCCACGGGAATAATTTTACTGACATCACTATTCGTAAGAGGTTTCGGTATAGGTATACTATCCATAACGGTGTTGATTAACTCATTTACCGGATTATCAGGTAATCAAATTAAACATGCCAGTGCATTTACAAGGGTTCTACTGATACTGGGAGGGGCAATAGGCACTGGAATATTATCATTGACAGTAGCAGGCGTTAAACCAGGAATATCACATCTATTTGCTGTAAATGCAGTATATTATTGCTTCATGCTCATTGAAGTGGTTTCAATTATTGGACTGGCAACCTCACTTCTTTTGAAGGATAAATATGCTGATTAAACTGTGAATTCAGTGATGTAATAATTTTGTTGATTGAATCAATATAGAATTTTAGTTATTTCAATTTATTCTTCAACAAATATATAAATACAGAACTATGATAACATACTATGGACAGAGAAACCAGGGAGAAGCTGGATAAATTATTGAGTGAAGATAAAATAGATAAAAAAACATATGATGAGATATTTTCCAGATTTACTGAGAAAGATGATGGAGAGGGTAACCGTGAGGACAATAAGGAATCTGAAAATAATTCTGATAATGATGGTACAGATGAAAACAATAAGGAAAATAAAAATGATGAGGATAATGATGTTATAAGTATCAGCGGTATCGGAACCATGAATAATGTAAGGGCAGGTTCTTTAATAATAAGCGGCATCGGAAGGATAAAGGGCCATGTTAACACAAAAGAATTAAAGGTTTCAGGTGCTGCAGAATTCAGCAAGGATATAACTTCGGAAAAGGTAAATATTTCTGGTGCCGTGCATGGAAAAACATCTTTAAATTCAGATGAGGTAACGTTGTCAGGAAGGATGGAAATGAATAATATATCATGTAATAATATCAAGATTTCAGGATCAGCAAACATCAATAACCTGAAATCAGGTAAAATCTACATGTCAGGCGATATAAAATCAGAATATGTGGAAGGGGGTTATATAGAAACATCAGGAATACTGCAGATAAAAAAAGTAAAATGTGATGAACTGGTTATGGAACTTTACTCAGGCCATTCCAAAATAGAGGAAATTGATGCCGATAAAATTAGAATTACTGAAAGAGGTTTTAAACATAAATCAATAAACATATTCACAAAACAGTGTTCTATTGGTTATCTATCATCCTCATATATAAAATGTAATAATATATATGCAGAGAATCTGAAAGCATCTAAAATAATATCAGTAAATGCGGTAATAGGTGATGATTGTACCATAGATTATTTAGAGGCAAAAACCATGGATATCTCAGAAAATGCAATTGTCAAGGTGAAGAAATTTATATGAACCATTCATATTCTTTTTTAATATTATCTGAATTTTTATTGTATTCATCTATATTT
>JAKAAU010000187.1 GCA_021802165.1 Thermoplasmata archaeon | reverse complement strand
TCATTTGCCCATCCCCTTTCGCCTTCCATTTTTTCAAGAAAACTGAAATCAGCTGCTTTTTCACCTGTTATTATATAATTTTCAAGTGATTTTATAAATTCAACCATTTTTTTATATTCTTCCATACGTGGTTCATCAACCTTCATTAGCCTGTTCAGCAACTCGGCAAGGTCATATTCTTTCATAAAATACATCTGTATACCTGAATCGTAGTCTTCTTCATTCCTGCTTACCATGCACTGAAATTTAGGAAATTCTGTCATAATTTATTATGAAGGCGATCAATATATATTTTGCTCAAAATGATAAAATATAAATTTCATTATGCTACGATTATTCTAGTCTGTAGCCGCCTCTTCTATAGATGTATAGCTTTCACAATTTTCAATTCCAAAATTCTTTTTTGTTATATCTATAAATTTTTTCTTTACCGAGTTGAAATCATTTTTTATTCCAGAAATATCATCCATTGAAGTCATAATATCCGGGGAGAAATTGCAGGGGTTTATTGCATTGAATTTTTTCAGGTCAGTAGATATATTCAGCCCCATTCCATGCATCGTTGTAAACCTGTCTATCCCAATGCCTATGGAACAGATTTTTTTATCGCCTACCCATACACCGGTTTTTTCATTCAACATGGGTTTTCCCTCTATACCATAAGCGTCCAGCAGGCTTATAACAGAGTCCTGTATCATTTTAATTAGACCCAGGGCGTTAATATTCCTTCTTTTCATGTTAACTATATAATATGTCACAAGCTGTCCGGGGCCATGATATGTCATATATCCTCCCCTGTTAACCTTTATCGCGTTGGAGAGGTCCCCACTGTAATGGGACCCTGCAGTGTACACATCCGGGTGCTGGAGGAAGATAAAAACATCACCGCTTATCCCTTCATTAACCAGTGCATGCATTTTTTTCTGGAAATTCAATGCCTCAATATAACCAACAATTCCCGGGTCGTATATTCTTTCTACTGGCTTCTTTTCCTCCATTACACTCGAATTCATTCTTTAAAGTTATACATTTCTATGTTTTCAATCCGGCAAATATCTGAAAAACAGTAAAAAATTGTGTAATTTCAGGGTATATAAAAGTATAGCAAAAGAATTTAAATCACTGTGTATTAGTTATATGGTGAAACAAATGGAACATGATTTTAAAATTATTGATTACATAATAAAGGGGAATGAAACACATGACGGTGCAGGTGTGAAGCTAAAACGTATTTTTGGTGGTCCGAATACCGTTCAATTGACAGACCCATTTCTGCTTCTTGACCACTTCGGGTCAGATCGCATAGAAGATTATATTGCAGGATTTCCATGGCATCCACACAGGGGAATAGAGACAATAACTTACCTGCTTTCTGGAAAAGTAGAACACAGGGACAGCACAGACCACCGTGGAACAATATACCCTGATGAACTTCAGTGGATGACCGCAGGTAGCGGCATATTCCATGAAGAAATGCCAAAACCACTTGATGAAAAAAACCCTGAGGAACTGATAAAGGCATACGGAATGCCCACTCTTGTTTCAGGATTCCAGCTGTGGCTTAATTTACCTGCTAAGTATAAAATGTCTACTCCCGCTTACCGCAGCATCAAGGGCAGTGAAGTTCCTAAAATTGAAATTGACGGTGCAACATTAAAAATTATAGCAGGAGAATATAACAAAGTATCTGGCATGTACAATTCACAGTACGGCATCGACCCGCTATACCTCGATATTACAATGGATGAGGACTCAGATTTTGTTTATAGGGTTAAAGATGGATACACATCACTGATATTTTCTATAACAGGAGAAGGAATATCTAACGGCCAGAAACTTGAACCTGATACTGCCGCAATAATGTCCAGAAATGGTAATTTCATAAAAATTCATACAGGAAATTCAAAATACCGCTTTATCCTTCTATCCGGAAAACCATTGAATGAACCTATTAAGTGGTATGGGCCAATAGTAATGAATACAGATGAACAGATACGTGAGGCTATAAGCGACCTGAATAACAATAATTTTGTCCGTGAAAAGAATCCCATAGTAGAATAAGTTATTCTGTAAGAATTATATATCTATTCTATTTTTAGATAAGAATTAAATATCCTGTTGCAATGGTATGACATGGAAAATGATAGCGATGCCAATCAGTATATGATATCACTGAAATATCAGTTTAAATCATACCTGCGGACAAAAAGATTCCTGGGGTTGATTCTATTTACGACAATAATATCCATAGGTATCACCGCTTTAATGCTTCATGATGAATACTCAATGCTCAAAGCCGGAACTCCTTTATTATACTTTTATAAGTACCTTTCAGGATTTTCGGCTGATCTGGTTGTAATTATAGGTGCATTCTTCGGTGGGGATATTATTTCCACAGATACCGGCACAAATGCCGCATACTACACACTTGTGCAGCCTGTAAGGAGATCCATATTATTTGTAGGTAGATTTACTGCTGCCTTAATATCTTCATTTATAATAGTGCTGGTTTACTTCGTAGTTGGCGTTGGCAGTTCCCTTTACCTTTATGGAAAGGTAACACCGGTTATATTTGAAAGCCTTGGAATACTCGTATTATTCCTGGCAGCTGCAATTGCATTTGCATCACTGTTCTCAGGTATATTTAAAGGGCAATCAAGCGGGATTATTGTTTCAGTATTATTGCTCTTTATAGGATTCCCTATAATAGATGAATTTGTAGGCAGTATCGGTGGCATAGACCCGCTATTTTCACTTAACTTTGCCGGTGAAATCATGTACCTTATCTTTGAAAAACCATACCCTGCGGTTAAGGCATCAGGCAGTGGTTTTGGCCCTGGTGCTGGTGCAGGTGCATTTTACACCTTCAGCCCGACAGTGATGCAGGGGCTTGGCGTGCTTATTGCATACATAATAATATGCGGGATAATTGCGATAATATTGTACTCAAGGAGGCAAATAGAGGGATAAATATGGAAATAACATTCAATAAAGTTACAAAGAAATACCATAAATTTATGGCACTCGATGATGTTTCATTCAATTACCGTGACCATGGGGCTATTGGATATCTCGGGCCAAACGGCGCTGGAAAGACCACAACCCTTAAGGTTATGACAAATCTCCTCCGCCCGTCTGAAGGGCATGCGGAATTAAATGGCATAGACGTAAATAAATATCCAAAGAAAGCACTGGCAAATGTTGGCTCTATGATAGAAACGCCAACTCCATATCCATTTCTTACTGTGAAAGAATCAATGCAATTTGTTGGTGAATTAAGAGGAATAGATAAAAAAACAATCAATTCAAAGATAGATGAATTCTATGATGCATTGAAATTGCCACCATTGACATCGAAAATGGGCCAGCTATCCAAAGGTCAGAGGCAAAGGGCAGTGTTTGCATCTGTATTAATATCTGATCCAGATGTAGTTATACTTGATGAACCCACCAGCGGGCTTGATCCATTTGAAAGAAAGATATTCCGGGATTTTATACTGGAATTGAAAAAAACCAAACTGGTCTTCTTTTCATCACATATACTTTCAGAGGTTTCAGAAACCTGTGACGATGTGATTTTTATTAATCATGGCAAGATACTGAAACAGGGTAAAATTGATGAGATAGCCCAGGAGTTTAACACCAATGCCGTCTCTATAGAATTCCTCAAACCCTTAGATAACAATATGATAAAAAACATTCAGTCACTGGGAAGCGGTGTATTAAAGACAGATGGGAAATACGCCGTAATTAAATTTTCAGGGAAGGAAGATGAAAGGGCACAGATACTGGAGAATGCAATAAAACTTGCACCAATTATTTCATATAC
>JAKAAU010000186.1 GCA_021802165.1 Thermoplasmata archaeon | reverse complement strand
CTTGAATTCTGATGCAAGCTTATTTAACAATAAATCTGCAGGAACTTCTTTAACATTCACCATATTATCACGATGCAGGTTTATTTATAAACTATTTATAACATTTTCGTTATTTTTAAAAATTTTCGGTTTCATCATCATGAAAATAAGGATAACTATATTGACCGGTAGATCCATGTAAACATAATAAACCATGGAATGAAAAACAATAAGTGATAATCCTATAGCTACACCAATGGATATTCCCAGAAGTATTAAAGATAATATAAAGATAAAGAGCATGGGATATGTACCGAAGGAATAGTAATTAAGATTAGATGTTCCGGGCGGAAGTTTGCTGAGAAGTCTGCTGATATTTACACTTATTATGACATAAAACAGGACGGTAACATCCAGAAACTCAAAAAGATCATATATGGAAGCCTTTCCGGCAATTGCCGCCGTAACAATGACGAATGCTGCGGCGATTACAGAGAAGATAATCAGTCCAAAAATGCTTTTATAAAATGTTATATCACTTTTCTTTACAGGAAGCGAGTTAAGCACCTCTATGCCCTTGCCCTCGACAACTAGAAGGAAAATTGCGTAAAATGATGATACAAATTCAACAAGATAAAGAAGTGAAAAAAATGCGGAATCAAGACCGGAAGTAGTGCCAATAGCAAAGAAGAATGGTATTACAAACAATACAGGAAGAAATATATAAGAAAGATTCTGTGTTTTCCTGAACGTGCTTTTTATATCCTTATTGAGAAAGGCTCTGAGCATGCCATGGGTTTTTACACTTGAAAATATTTTTTCGCTGGATGCGTTTTCTTCCGATGTCATCAAAATCTCATAAATTTTATACCTTATTTTTGTATAGATTAAAAGAATAATCGCAAAGAATAACAGTGACAGGAATAGTTCCAAAATCCTGAAAAGCAATGGTAGCTGGTAATTATAGAATACTATATATTCAGTGTTTATGGGAAAGGCAAAGACCCGTATGTAATATGGTAATGATGATATTGCCGCGCTGACATACCCGAAGTACGCCGGATTCTCCAGTAGAAGATAGAATAAAGCGAGGAATACAAATAACATGAGAATACGTATGACGTTCCTGATTGATGTGTGTTTTTTGACTTTTTTCCCGGAATAGATAAAGAATACTGATGAAATAATGAAGCTGAGCATCATTACCAGGAAAGCATAGAGTAATGCAAGAAAAATTGTCTCATAGTCCCCTGTTAGGATAAAGAAAAATACAGCAGATGGGAGCACCACGAAAATGTATGATGATGCATTGTAAACAAACCATGAAACAAAGGGTACATTGACATTTACCTGTATGGGTATTGATTTTAAAGGTGACATAATATTGTTGTTATAGATAGAATTCAGGAAAACTATTGAATTGTATATGCCTATTAGAAACAGATACAGGAATATTATGAGACCAAACGATGCGAGTGCTGCAATATCCTTTTCCTCAAAATAAACTGAATCCAGTAAAAGGAATATCATGGTAAAAAGCACTGCGTTGGACAAATAAGACATTAAAATGTTTCTCATGAAATATGCCTCTTTATTGGCAGAATTCACATTTTGCTGGAATTTCGGCGTGTCCTTTAATGCCAGATAACGCTGTTCAACCATTATCAATTTGCTTAAAAACAGTGTTTTATTATTCATTTTATTGAATCCCTCAATGAATCGAGAAGATTATCCAGATCTTCGTCCCCTGTCAGCTTCAGGAAAATTCCTTCAAGATCGCTGTTGCTGGAGCCGGCCTCGGCTTTTAGCTGGCTAAGGTCTCCTGTTCCCGCTATATTTCCATTATAAAGTATGGAAATTGTATCGCATACAGTTTCCGCTATTTCCATTATGTGTGTTGAGAAAATTACGGTTTTTCCACTTCTTGTTATATCTTTCAATAATTCCTTTATTATTTTTGATGATTTTGGATCAAGCCCATTCATACCTTCGTCCATAACGATTATCTGCGGATCGTGTATAAGGGCCCCGATGATAGCAACCTTCTGTTTTGTTCCAAATGATAGGGAACCGATGAACTCATTAAGGTATTTCCCTATTTCCAGTGCATTTGCAAATGCATTTATGCGCTCCTTTAAGATTTTGTCATCAATTTTAAATACAGATGCAAGAAAATTAAAATATTCTATGGGTGTCAGTGATTCATAAAGAGCGGGGGTTTCAGGTATGTATCCAGTTATAGACTTTACTGCATCGGGATTACCTGTTACCGAAATATCATTGACAGATACATCTCCGGAGGATGCTGGAAGTATTCCTGCTATGATTTTGAGCAATGTTGTTTTTCCTGAGCCATTGGGTCCCAGAACTCCGTATATCTGACCACCGGATATTGATAAATTTATGCCATTCAGTGCAATAGTGGTTCCATAACGTTTGTACACATTATTTATTTCTATAGTATTCAATACTAGAAACAGTGAAAGATATTATAAATATTTTTGTTGTCAATAAATTTATAACAAAATTATGCACAATTATATTCTTATAGCAGGGATATATGGAATATTATGTGGAATAATTCACCTGCGGTGAATGTAACTGCGGCTGCTGCCAGTGCCAGCAAAGCTGCCCGTAGTCCTGATTTAAGTATAGGAGTATTCAGGGAAAGTGCAACGATCGAGTTTGAAATCCCCTGGGCGAAGAAGACAAAGGTTACAGCCAGCATTACGGCTACATATTTTGAGAAGAATATGAATGGAAGTATGGGTATGACCGCACCTACAATATATGAAAGTGCAGTATTCAGTGCGGAATTTGTTGCCTCTGATGAGTATTGATCTATCATTTTCTGGACACCTTTGCTTTTGGAGAATATATGCTTTCTGTTCAGCATGGCTATTTTATATTCAGATTCTGATTTCTGAGCCAGATAGGCACCCAGGGTCATGCTGAAAGTTCCACTGAGCCCTACAACAACGCCGCTCAATGCAATATCTATGTGGCTGGTGATTATGGCAGAAAGTCCAGCCAGTGTGGCAAGAACCTCTACCAATCCGTCGCTCATACCGTACAGGAAATCCCTGCTTTTCTGAATATTCTTTACACTGCTTGAGATTTTATTTGCAAATATTTCCTCATGCTGCATTTCGGAAACTATAAGCTCGTTAACCTTGTTCCTGTAGTTATCGTCCTGTGTATAGTTATCCAGATATTCCTTGTATTTTTTAATGGACTGATATTCACCGTGCTCCAGAAGATTGATGATCAGGCTTCCACCTATTAAATTTCTCACCATTTTCATGAAAATATATTTTATCTTCCTATAGGATATTTTATTGATATCCACATTTGTTGATTTCAATTCCTGGCCCCAGAAATTTGCGTGCTCATTCTCTGTAGCCGCCAGTTTACGAAAGTTTTCCTTCAACTCAGGGTCCACAGTTTTTCTATAGAGATATGAATAAAAAACCATATCTGTTAATTCATCCCGTAAAAATTTTACCTGGTATTTGGTATTGGTTTCTGTAGCCATATAATGCTATAATATAATTATATAAAAGTCCTTTCAGAAAGTTCGGTATACCTATTGAAATAATAATTTAATTATCTGATGTTTTTAAAATCGGATGGATCATATAATAAATAATCGGCTTTTAACTCTTTATTATTATTTATTTTCTTTGCTATTATTCCATGCCTTTCTATTCTATTCTCATACCATTCAAATTTTTAGCTTTTTCCTTTAATTTAGAATATATACTATTGCATCATTTACTAATGCCTTTTTTCCGTATTTTACAGTCTGGATAAAAGGATATAATATAATGGATACTGGCCCTTATCCAGATTATATGATACCATAGTT
>JAKAAU010000185.1 GCA_021802165.1 Thermoplasmata archaeon | reverse complement strand
ATTAATAATAATATAAAAATGTAGGTAATAAACTATAATTTGGAATCATAGCCCCTGTCACCTTATAATTTTCTTACCCTGTTCTTTACCCTCCTTATCAGTTTTGTTCCCCCCGGCATCATTTGTATGCTCATCTGTAATGGAATAACCTATAATTTGAAAATTATTAATGTTTATAACGGGGATGATGTCACATTTCCTCATACTGGGTTATGGCAATAGATCCAAGGTCCGCGCCGTTCTCCAGTGCCTTCACTATCTTTACAGGGCGTTTCATGGATTTCATTTCCTCCTTTACTGCAAGTCTTAAGGGTTTGAATAAATTATCGCCCTCCCTTGATATGCCTCCACCGATTATAATTGCATCAGGATCCAGCGCATTAATTATGTTCACAAGCCCCACTGCCAGGTAATATATAGTTTCCTCAACGATGAGCTGAGCGAACATATCACCTGATTCCTTGGCAGCGAATATCTCCTTGGCATCTATGTCTCCAGGATTCATATCAGAAAATATTGTAGAATTTTTTATGGCGCTGATATTCTCCACAACCCTTCTTGTTATCCCCCTGCCACTGGCAAGTGCCTCAAGGCATCCACGCCTGCCGCATCCACATAAAGGACCGTTTGGCAGTATTACCATATGCCCGAATTCCCCTGCCATTCCGTGTGACCCCTTATAAAGCCTGTTGTTTATGAAAATTCCCCCGCCGATGCCGGTGCTCAGCGTTATATATACAAAATTTGAATAGTTTTTTCCAGACCCATAAAGCTTTTCAGCAATTGTGGATGCTATTGCATCATTCTGGAGATAAACCGGAACCTTGAAATGATTCTTGAGTTCTTCAGTAATGTTATAATTCTTTAATCCGATTATATTGGGAGACGATATTATTATGCCCTTTTCAGAATCCACAGGCCCGGCGAATATTATGCCAATTTTTGAAATTTTATCAATATTTTTCTTCTCAATCAGGTCTTCGCCCATGGCAATCAACTGTTCTGTTATTCCTGTTTTACCATATTCCCTGGCTGTTCTCCGTACAATTTTTCCTATGATTTCTCCACTTTCATTTCCAATGACAGCTGAAATTTTGGTTCCCCCCACATCATATCCAAGTATGTACATTATCTCTGTATTTACAGAAAAGATATAAAGATAGTCCAGAATCAAATCTTTTTTACTATCAGGGTAAGTCCCCTGCGTTCAATTATTATTACCCGGTCATTTCTGTTGACCGGAACACCGATGTTCAGTGCCCTCCACTGTACACCCTCTATTGCAACAAAGCCCTTGCCATCTGTTCCCATGTCTGTCTTAACCTCTGCGCTGTGCCCTATAAGCGACTCAATTCCGGTATAATGTTCCCTTATCTGCGATTTCAATATCCTGCTTATATAAACTACCATTAGTATTCCCAGCAGGATGATGGCAATCGATGTTAGGTAAAATCCCTCACCATAGGGGTCCGGGGAGTATCCAGGGTTGTTTGTCCCGTATGAAGACCCGAGAAAATAAACGCCCGCAATACCTGAGATCAAACCCAGTAATAGGGCCACACCGTGATTGGTTTCAAATTCTACGAATATAAGTATTCCTGCCAGAAGGAGCAGAATAAGCCCGATAATGGATGCGTCTATGAGGGCCGCCCCGACAATTCCAAGGATTATCAGGGCAACTCCCAGCACTGAAAGTACTACCGTACCATGATAAAGATCAAAAAATACCGCTATTATTCCTGTAAGTATCAGAAGACCTGCAGTGAACGGGCTTCCCAGAAATCCAAGGAAGTTTTCATATACGCTCTCCTCCCTGTAGTGTATACTGTATGAACTGAGGCCCATTTCTGCAATAAACCCGCTGAGGCTCTGGGACTTTCCGTTTGCCACATTATCTGCAAGGGCAGCAGAGGAATCATATACAGTATTGTCTGTAACCATTTCCATGGCATATGTACCATTTCTACCATGAGATGACGCTAATGCAGACATTGTATTTCCCATGCGCAGGGTATCAGAATTTTCCTCTCCCTGTGATCCACCTATGATGTAGGGTCTGGCCCGGCCGATTGATGATCCTTTGGCCATGTAAATTCCATCTGTATCCATGGCTACATATGAACCTGCATTTACAGCAGAGGCATCCGGTCCGATGTAGGCATAAACCTTTATTCCAGAATTTTCAGTGGAATTTATGCATTTATCAATTTCAAGTGCACTATTCAGCATTCCAGATCCTGCATTTATGTTGATTATAACCGCTCTAACAGAGGAATTGCTTAAACCGGCCAGGTCTGCTTTAACCATGCTGTATGTTCCAGGGTCTACAGACCCGGTTAAATTTATGACCAGAACCTCCCTGCTGGAGGCTTCATTATGTATAACAGCCGGGTCATGCTGCAACAGTGGTGCAGCAACCATTATAAGTGTTATCCCGATTAATAATAGCAAAAGAAGAACCCTGGCATTTTTCATCAATCATAAAACCTAAATGGATAGTTATAGTTTGCTAAAAAAAACTTAAAGAATTTAATAATAGATAAATATACCATAAGGATGAGAACTTATATTGCCGATACAGAAACACTGGATGATGGGAAGGAGGTTACGCTACAGGGCTGGATTCAGGAGCTAAGGAAGATAAAAAACCTGATGTTTATTATTGTCCGGGACAGTACCGGCCAGATTCAGGTAACCGTGAAAAAAGGCAGCATTACAAATTATGATGAGCTATATGAAATAACAAGGGAGTCAGTTATTTCTGTCCATGGTATACTGAACAAAAAGAGTGTGAGCAGGTCAGGAACTGAAATTCTGGCTACAGGTGTAGAAATACTTTCTATTGCGGACACACCTCTCCCTCTGGGAGTTATCGACAGGGTATCAGCAGATTTCGATACTAGGCTGAATAACCGTTTCCTGGATTTAAGGAAGCCTGAACATCTTGTTATATTCAAATTTGAAAGCCAGCTTTTATTCGGCATAAGGGAGTATATGAACAGGGAAAATTTCATAGAGGTGCATACTCCAAAAATAGTAGGGGCGGCCACTGAAGGGGGTGCAGACCTGTTCCGTGTAGAGTATTTCGAAAAGCAGGCATATCTGAACCAGTCACCGCAGCTCTACAAGGAAATACTTATAGGGTCAGGATTTGATAAGGTGTTTGAGGTCGGTCCTGCATTCAGGGCGGAAAAAGAGAATACAGTCAGGCACCTCAACGAATTTACCTCTATAGATATGGAAGCGGCATTTATTGATGACAGAAAGGCAATGGAATACCTGGAGCGGGCCATATCGTATGCTGTTAACAGAACCATTGATGTCATGGGTGCTGAACTTGAAAGATCTGGATACCACGTGAGCAGGCTTGATCCGCCATTCCCGAGAATAACATATGAAGAGGCATTGGGATACCTCAATGATCATGGTCTGAAACTCTCCTTTGGTGATGATTTTTCCCCTGAGGCAAACAAAATACTGGCACAAAAATTCAATGGTTTTTATTTTATTACAGGATGGCCTTCTGCCATGAGGCCATTTTATACGCACCCTGATACCAATCCGGAAATAACGAAATCATTTGACCTGCAGCTGAACGATATAGAGGTAACTTCAGGTGCACAGAGGGTGCATAATTACAGGATGCTGGAAGAAAACTTTATGAAAAAAGGGCTCAATAAAAACGACTTTGAATTTTACGAAAAGGCATTTAAATATGGAATGCCACCGCATGCCGGATGGGGGCTTGGCCTCGAACGGCTTGTGATGAACCTCCTCGGTTTAAACAATGTCAGAGAATCGACATTATTTCCTAGAGACAGGACCAGACTTTCTCCCTGAATTATTTTTATCTTCTCTCC
>JAKAAU010000184.1 GCA_021802165.1 Thermoplasmata archaeon | reverse complement strand
GTGCTTCCTCGTCAAGGTTAATTTTTGCTGTATTGTATATCAGACGTTTTGCAACGTATACAGAAGCAGGTGAAATTTTTTCTGAAAGCTCTCTGGCAAGCTTCATCGTGTTCTCAGAAATGTTCTCAGTATATAACCTTGTCAGTATTCCGTATTCATATGCCTTCTGCCCGCTGATTCTTTCACATGTAAGAATCATGTCCATGGCACGGGAAATGCCTATAAGATTAGGCAGCCTCTGGCTACCTCCATATCCAGGTATAAGCCCCAGAGAAGTTTCAGGGAAACCTATAACTGAATCAGGCAGGGAAGTTCTTATGTCACATGCCAGTGCAAGTTCAAATCCACCTCCCAGTACATAGCCCTTTAGTTCAGCTATGAAAATTTTATTCATTCCTGTTATTCTGTCAAATATGTGCTCTCCCCTGCTTGCAATTTTCATAAACATAAAGGGGTTGCTAATAAACTGTGATAGATCCGCGCCTGCAGAAAATGCCCTATCATTTCCCATTATTATCACGACATTTACATTATTGTCCGCTTCTATAAGATCAAGCTGGTGGTCCAGTGCCTGAAGCAATTCAAAACTCATTAGATTATTCTTTCCATTCCTGAGTTTAATTACTCCAACCTTTCCATCTATTTTATAATCCAGAATTCCTGTGGTTTCCTCCTTTTTTATCTCTTCGGATTTTTTATTGAAAGCTTCTTTCATTTTATGTGCTTTCAGGGTATTTGATGGCCTGAATACTTCTATTCCATACTGTTTCTGCAGCCGGTCCAGTGTTTCAAGTACCTCATCATTGCTCAATCCATTGGCAACAGTAATTGGCCCGAATGGCCTGTTGAGGCCATATTTTACTCCGGTCTCTATATCATCAGGTGTTGCAACTCCATCTTCAATCAGCCTTGTTGCCTCATTTATTTCAAGTGCAAACATATCCATCAGGTTGATTTTGTCGCTCTCCTCGGCAGGGGGTATAACCGCCTTCCCGTTTTCCCATTTATATATGCCCTCACCGGTTTTAGCTCCCAGCTTTTTTGATTCTATCAGGCTGTCGAATGCCTGGCATTTCCCGTAATCAGGTGAAAGTTCCTTTCCATAGTATTTCAGGGAATCGACAACAGTATCAAGCCCGACATAATCAAATAGCTGATATGGTCCCATAGGAAGACCCTGAGATTTAAAGTAATTATCTATTGCCTCGGGCTTTGCAATCTTATTTCCATAGGCATTGCAGAGCAGAAGCATCTCCGGAGCTGATATCCTGTTTACAACGAAACCTGCCTGATCTTTTAGGACCTTGATAGGTATTTTTCCGATTTTCTTGGAAAGATCATAAAGTTCATTGACATATTCCATTGATGTTTTCTCTCCCTTTATAACCTCAACCAGCTTCATCATTATTGGTGGGTTGAAAAAGTGCATGCCCAGGAATCTTTCTGGATTTTTTACCTCCCCCGCCATTTCAGTTATTCTGATATTTGATGTGTTGGATGCTATGATTTTATCCGTGTGTTCTGATATTTCTTTCAAAACTTTGACTTTGATATCATAAACTTCGGGGACAACCTCTATGGATAAATCTGCATTTTTAACTGCCTCCTGGATGTTGTTAAAAAATTTTATGTGGTCAAGTGCTGATTTTTTACCGGCATTATCTATCTTTTTGGAGGCAACAAGCTTATCAAGGCTGTTATTTAATCCTGACTTTGCCTTCTCTATTACCTCCGGGTAAAAATCTTCAAGATTCACATCATATCCGTTCAGTGCAAAAACTTCTGCTATGCTATGGCCCATGACTCCTGCGCCTATAACTGCTACCTGCTTAATCATGGCAATACATATTTTTTAACTTTAAAGTCTTTTTCATTCACACTTTACTGATAATGCCCCTATCCTATCGCTGTATATTTTAGTTAGATGCACCGGGCATAAATCTGCATATGCCTAATTCCCACTGTTACCGGGCAAATTCATTTACTGTTAAAAACAAGGTTAACGTTGTAATGGGAAAACTTATAATACAATTGATTATCATAAAGCATGGTAGACTTTAAGCTGACTATAAATAATCTTCTGGACACTGCTGTCCGGTCTAATGCTGATCAGCAAATAGTATACCGGGATAATATCCTGACATACAAATCATTTGCTAAAAATGTAAAAAATTTTGCAGCAAATCTCCGGAAGATCGGTGTAAAACCCGGAGATAGAATAGCCGTTCTGGATTATGATACCATAAATTATCTGTACTGCTATTACTCAATTCCTATGATTGGTGCAGTAATTCATATGGTAAATATAAGGTATCCTCCGGAGGTGCTTTATTACACTATAAAAAATTCTGAGGATTCATATTTAGTGGTAAACGCTGATTTCATGCCACTTATTCTCCAGTATAAGGACATGTTTGACTTTATCAAGGGATTTATTGTATATTCTGAAAATGGGCATGAGGAATACGCCCTTAATAATGTATATTACGCGGACAGCCTGCTGGAGGATGCAGAATATAAAGATGCCGAGCCGGATGAAAATAGCATGGCAACCCTTTTCTACACATCTGGAACTACCGGCATGCCAAAGGGAGTTTACTACTCCCATAAACAGCTGGTGCTGCACAGTCTGGCATCCTCAGTGGCACTGTCAGATGAGCCCATATCTCTCAAACGCACTGCAGTTATGCTCCCTCTTGTGCCTATGTTTCATGTTCATGCATGGGGAATACCATATTTCACAATTATGAGAGGAATAAAATACGTCCTTCCCGGGAAGTATGAATGGGACAGGATAGTAGAAACAATGGAAAAGGAAAAGGTTACAAATTCTGCCATGG
This sequence comes from Thermoplasmata archaeon, assembly GCA_021802165.1. Next base: position 1,062 of record JAKAAU010000184.1, on the reverse strand, counting down.
TGCCCTCCATACTTTATCTGCTTTTGCAGGCAAAACGGGGCACTGAAGTACTGGGAAAGCTGAAACTGAAATCGGTGATTGGTGGAGCAGCACTTAATGAGGGGCTGGCAAAAACTGCAGAATCCCTGGGAATGACAGTTGTAACCGGCTATGGAATGTCTGAAACCGGCCCTATCCTGACACTGGCCAATTATAGTAATGATATTATGGCATTCAGCAGTGAAAAGAAACAGGAATACAGAAGAAAAACCGGCATACCTGTACCTTTTGTTGATCTCCGCGTGGTCTCGGATGGCGAGGACGTGGAAAAAAACAATAAGGAGATAGGAGAAATAATTGTCAGGGCACCATGGCTCACAGAGGGTTACATAAAAGACCCAGAAAAAACTGCAAAATTATGGAAGGACGGCTGGCTGCATACCGGCGACCTTGCAACAATAGATGAATATGGTTATGTAAAAATTGTTGACAGGGAAAGTGATGCAGTTAAGTCAGGAGGGGAATTCATCCCGTCCATGGTCCTTGAGGACCTTATAAGCACTGTTCCTGGTGTGGGGGAGGTCGCAGTTACAAAGAAGCAAGACGAAAAATGGGGGGAGCGCCCTGTTGCATTCATAAAGGGAACCGCCAGCAGGGAGACCATAGAAAATGAAATGAAAAAATATGTTGAAACAGGAAGAATAGCCAAATTCTGGCTACCTGATGATTACATATTTGTAGATGAATTTGAAAAAACAGGAACTGGAAAAATAGATAAGAAAGTTTTAAGAAAAAAATTGGAGTGAAATAATATGGAAGATGTATACATAGTTGATTACAGAAGAATTCCGTTCTCCAGGGCAAGGCCCAGAGAACCGGAAAAGGACGTTTACAATGATTTAAGAATGGATAAAATGCTGTCAGAATTGATTAAGCTTTCAGTGAAGGAGACAAAAATCAATCCGGCGGAGATAGAGGATGTTATAACTGGATGTGCATTCCAGGCAGGAGAAAACTGGACATATGGTGGCAGGCATCCTGTACTGCTTGCGGATTTACCGGTATCTGTGCCTGCAATGTCAA
>JAKAAU010000183.1 GCA_021802165.1 Thermoplasmata archaeon | reverse complement strand
GGACATATAGTATATAAGATCTGAAGTCTGGAGGTATCTCCACAGTTTTTTATCCGGGCAATCTTCACATTGCTTTAGCCGGCTAAATGCTTCATTCTGCATTTTATTCCCCAGCCAGGCAGAGAGGTCTCTCCTTGTATCTGCCCATGAAATTGTTTTATCAATACTGACTGTGTCCTTTACACTAAATTTTGCCTGTATTTCATCAATCTTCAGGGTTTCCATGCCATATTGCTCGATATATTTTCCCAGGTAGTGGACGAAATCGAATATGCCCGTTTCCTTTCTCTGGTGTTCGCCAAAAGTCTCATAGTCCATGTAAAGGTTCATTATATCTCCCGGGCTATTTTGAATCCATTGAATGTATTTGTCTGCTGTCAGTGGATACCCGCTCCAGGCAGTGTTGGAAAATCTGAACGAAATATTATCACTCATAGGATAATTTCTAAGGTAGAGGTTTACACCGGATGGGGATAAATACCTGAAATTGGGGCTATAACGCCCTGAGACTTCATCCGTGCCCTCCGCCAGGATATTCCGGAAGCCCATATCCCTGGCCATCTCTGCAATCCTGTTATTGTATATGAGTTCCGTATTCCTGAATGACACAGGGGAATAATTAAAGATGCTTTTTATTGAATGCATCTGTTCATTTACCTGGTATTTAAATTCATCTTCATTCCAGATTGAAGCAAGGGAATGGAAATATGTTTCTCCCATCAGTTCACACAATCCTGATTTTACATAGTCATCTATAACATCTATAGTTTCAGGGCTGTATTTCAATGCCTGTTCAATAAACGTCCCTGACAGGGAAAATGTTGATTTAATCCCGCTTTCCATTAAAAGTTTTGTTGCTGGGATGTAAGAAATTTCTGATATTCTCTTAAAAATATCCCTGTTCTGTTCTTCCCAGAATATGCCCATCTTATCAGGCCTGTCCTGTATTTTTAATGGGCGAAGCCTTAAGGGCTGGTGCAGTTCAAAGTAAAAGGCTATATTTTCCATATTGACCTGTACACCTCCATTGTCTTAATTGCAGATTTTTCCCAGGTAAATGACATGCCCTCATACTTTCCATAGAGTGAAAGGGTTTCCCGGAGGCTCTTATGGTTCAGTATAGAAATAGCATAGGAAGACATGACATCAGTGTCCCAGTAATCCACCTTCAATACGTTGTTAAGCGCTTCACCAACACCGGTAGTTTTGCTCATTATTACCGGCGATCCGGAAACCATGGATTCAAGGACAGTGATGCCAAATGGCTCAGAGACTGCAGGTATAACAAATACTCCGGACCTTTTATAATACTCAATGGCCTTGTGGAAATCCACAAATCCGGGAAAGAATACTTTTTCCCTGAATCCATGGTTTACTGCATAGCTCTCCATCTCACCTATCATATCCCCTGTTCCTGCCATAACAAATTTAACATTTTTCTCATACTGGTTGACCTTATCCGCCATTTCCATGAAAAATTTAGGCCCTTTCTGGCTTGTTACCCTACCAAAATAAAGGAGCATCCTCTCTCTTTTATAACTCACACCCTGTGTGTAAGCTGAGGATTTAACTCCATTATAAACGGTTGTTATCTTGTCAGCATCTATTCCATACTTTTCTACCAGAACCCTTTTTGTAGAGTTTGAAACTGTTATTATTGCATCGGCTTTTTCAGCACCTTCTTTTTCAATTTTCATTATATTGCCCTGGGGGTTAAAGTATGCTGACCTATCGTACTCGGTGCTGTGGAATGTTACAACAAGTGGAATGCCAAACTTTTCCTTTATCTCGATTCCAGCCCTGAATGTTATCCAGTCGTGGCAATGTATTACCGACACACCATCTGGCCTGAAATTTTCAATAACATTCCGGTTATAATCCTCTACAGCATCGATAAAGTTGGTTACCTGTGAATAGGAACCACCGGCAACACCTTTCGTTATTTTCACTGTTATTATACTGAATGGGTAATATGGAAAAGAATAGCCCATATCAGGGAGATAAATCTCTGTCGGAACTATTTTTCCTATTATTGAAAAAATATTGGATGTGTGTATTCCCAGCCCGCCGGAAAATGCCGGGGGAAGTTCCCATCCTACAACTGCAACCTTCATTTCACTCCCCTCTTTACAGTGGTACCCGGGGAGTATTTTCTAATATCTTCATAATATGCCCTTATGAGCTCACCATAGCTCCATGCCTGCATAATACATCCACGTGGTTCTCCTGGAGATAATCCGTCAAAGATTTCAGGAACCATTTCCATAGAGTATAAGTCAGAAAAGAATCTGTACAGGTTTCCGGCATCATATCCATTCCGAACACATGCTGTTATATAGGGCCCTGCAAGCCATGGCCACACAGTGCCATTATGGTATGCCCTATCCCTTTCCATGACCGGACCGGAGTATGTACCTGCAAATTTATTGCTGCGGGGAGAGAGGCTTCTCAATCCGTATGGGGTTACAAGTTCTAATCGTGCTTTCTCGAGGAATTGCTTCTGGTTTAAGAGGGGAAAAGGGAGTGAGTATGCAAATAGAAAATTGGGCCTGAAAGATGTGTCCACAGGGTCTATAGTATCAGCTATTTCCCCGTTAATAATGAATTTGCCTGTGAATTCATCCTCATATCCTGAAAGTATATCAATTGCCGTTTTTTCCGGTTGTTCCCCTAAAATTTTGCAAAAATAAGTATATATTTTCAGGGAATTATACCAGAGTGCATTGATTTCAACAGGTTTGCCGGTTCTCGGAGTGAAACTGGTGTTACCGTTTTTAGCATCCATCCATGTCATAGGTGCATTGCTGACCTTTATGAATTTCCCATCAAGGGAAAAATCTTCATTCCCGGAGATATATGAATTTATTATATCTTTGACATTCTTAAATAGTGATCTGACAAATGAACTGTCGTTTGAATAAGCATAGTATTTGTAAAGAGCGTATATAAACCACAATGGTGCATCCGCAGACCTTTCAAAAGATCGGTTATAAAGATTATTGGGTATAAGGTTTCCCTTCATTTTGCCCACATAATTTAAGAAAATTTCCATTGCCATATCAAAATTTTTTTCTATTAATACGAGCCCTGGCATTGATATAAATGTATCCCTTGCCCATGGGCCGAACCAGTGGAATCCGGCAATTAAATCGTTTTTTAACCTGAAATTATATGAGTTTGCTCTCAATGCATTAATTGCAGGGTCCTTCTCATTATTTTTCCCTCTGCCTGTTAATCTTTGCAGTATGTCCGGAAAATTTCCTGAGAAATTGTCATCCGTTGTTATTGCTATATCCAGCGGGCTTTTGATATTGCTTATGCTTATTACCCCGGGCATGTATAAATCTTCCATACTATTTGTTCCCCTCTCCTGCTCTTCAGGGTAAATAAAATTATAATACCATAATCCCTTATTAATAAATTTCCCAATCTTTGAAATTTTAAGGGAATAAATTCCATCTGTGAAACTATAAGAGCCTTTATCTTCGTCTGCAACAAATTCCTTTTGCCCGGATTTTATTACATTATGAAAGCTCCTGAATGCCAGCAGCGGATAAAGGTTAACCATATCCGGTATTTTTTCAGGAAATTCATATCTTATAACAACTGTATCTGCATCCGGATCCAGAATTAATGATTTTTTGCATATATTGCCCTCCAGATTAAATGTTAACGAAGGATATGGTATAGTGGAGTAACCCTGTATGTACCTGAATCCTTCAGGCCACATTGTTCCCGGGTAATAATTTGTATCTATTGCATACTGTTTCCCCTGAAATGCAAGTTCCTCATAAAGTTTCGATAATATAACATATCTATTATAATTATTCTGTTCGGATTTGACCAGAATCCCGTGATATGTCCTGGTATTTGCAAATGAGATTGTTGAAGAAGAATAGGAACCTCTGGAATTACCAATAAGC
>JAKAAU010000182.1 GCA_021802165.1 Thermoplasmata archaeon | reverse complement strand
TGTACATTATAGTATAATATATATGTATATTTATTATTAATAATCAGTAATAAGTAAAGACATATACAAACAGAAAGATTTAATATATAAATTTATTTACATATATAAAATGGATATTAAAAAATATATTAAATTAAAAAATGATATTGAAACTGTTGTGGGTATAATAATCGGATTTGTCTTCGGGGCCAGATTTATTGCATTTTTATTCCCTTATCTGGTGCATTATTCCACTTCCGGCATAAGCATGTCAACAAGTGTGTATGCACCACTGATTGCTTTAGTAACGGGAATCCTGATATTTTTTGGAATAAGAACCCTTGCATATTTGATATCTTCGATGTTTCTCGGTGCCGGAATTGGAATAGCGCTGTATGAGTTCACAGGATTTAATGTTCTGATTGAGGTTGTTAAACTGGTTCATGTGTTCATGATAGCTGTAATTTAGACCGAAATAAAATAGTAATAGAAAGGCCCAAAAAGCTGATTTTTACAGAAATTTTATAATTATTTACATTAGGAGGATTATTTATTTAGATAATACCATAAACTATTATAATATCTGATAAAATATACCGTTAATGTTCTCCATGGATCATCTGATGCTGAAAAAGAAATTAAAGGCCGTATTGAAAAAGGCCCTTGAAAAAAATTCAATAGACATTTTCAGCAATTTTGTTATAAAAGAACAGGATGGAATTAAGACCATATACGATCAAGAGGTCTCTAAAATTCTTGAGGATGCATTCAAAAATCAGGAAATCACAGAAGATCTATTTGATGCATTGAATCATATAAATAGCAATCTCGTTCCGGTGTTGAAATATCAGGTATTCATGTATTATAATATGAATCATATTGAGGAGTTTCTCAAGATTATTAATGCAAATCAGAACCTTCTAGATCTGGAAGATGTTCATGAAGTGTTTTACACATTAATAAACTCTGTTAATATAGCTACTTCAGTAGAATATCTATGCAGAGCAGGAATTTATGATGAACCAAAATTTGAACTCTATTTCAGGGAATCCTTTGAATATAATTCCTTCAAAGAATATATAAAACCATTAAAAGATTCCGGAAATTACAGCTTACTGGAAAAAATATTACTGCAGTGCATTTCAGTAACCGGTTCCAAGGAATGCTATATCAAACTAGCAGAACTGTATAAGGAGAGAGAGGAAAAGGAGAATCTCAAGACATTACTTGGCAGAATCACTTCCATATTCAACGATGGGATTGATTTGACATATTTTTATTCGTATCTTGGAGATTATAATTATGTAATAAAAAATTCTGATAAAACTTCCCCGGCAAATGCCATTCTGGCCGATGCATATTATCATACCGGCGATTACGAACGTGCTCTGAAAATTTATAAGTATATATATTACAATATAGACAAAAATGTTCTAAATCGCATTATAGAAATTACATACAATATACAGGATTACTATTCGCTCCTGGGTTATATTTTTTCAATGGAAAAAAATACAAATCTCAAAAGGCAATTCATCCTCTACAAAATCGAAGCAGAAATAAATCTAGAAATGTACAGTGAGGCTGAGTTAGATATTGCAAAATATAAAGCAGATTTTGCTGAGGACCCGGAAATTATTAAATTGTTGATTAAATATTATATAAATATCGATGACCAGGAATCTGCTTACAGCCTTGCATTAACTCTCATCGAAAGGGGAATTTCTGATAAATATAATTATAAAATAGCTGTGGGTTACCTGTATGAAAACAGCAGATATGACGATTTGATAAAATTGCTTGATGCTAATCCCGAAATGTCTGATTTCATGCCCGAATACTGTTCTTCCTTAATTTATACCGGAAAAATAGATATTACCCTGAATTATATATCTGAGGATCATAGCCTCCTGGATTCAGGACCTGTGGTCGATACATTATTTGGATTTTTAAAGACTGAGGACAAAATAAAAAAATTTGATAATATTGATATTTCTGGTACCCTGACAGAAATGATAATATCTTTTATAAGGGGTAGAAAAAACGTTGATTACAAAAAATATATAGAAAAAGTCTACAGAAATAAATCTGTGGCATGTACTTACATCCTTGCAAGTGCAGATGATGCACAGAAAATTGCATTCAAGAAAAATTATATCAGAGGTCTTATGGGGATAGAAAAATACCAGACTGTGGGGTCAATTATATCGAGCATATACTCAATTCAGAGAGGCATAGTACCGGAAGATCTAAATGATTCTGAATATTTTCTTTATCCTGTTAGCATGGCACTGATTAAACACGGTTTCTATAAACAGGCTGCAATCTATATAGAATCAATCAATAATAAGTCTCCTGATCCATTCTATTATTATATCAGGGCATTGATTGATGAGCATGAATCAAGCCACAGCGAAGCTCAGAAACATATAGACGAGGCCATTAATATTTTGGAAAATATAGATTTTTATGCGTTGAGGATCAATATCGCTTTACAGAGGAATGAAAGATCGGATAGCTTTATAAAGTCATGCATTGAAAAGGGATTCGCTGATATTTTCTTTCAGATAGATGATTTTGTTGAAAAAAATAAAATCGAGGTAAGTGATTCCTTCAGAGAATTGCTGGCCGCTACTGATGTAAAGAATACAGGACTGTACAGGTTAAAGGCATACTGTATGGATTCATATAAAATTAAGTTGAAGTTTTCGGCACTTTCGGTTCTGTATGGAGGAACTTCCAATGATATTGTAAAACATTATTTCTTATTGAAATCCAGAAATGAAAAGATTGCAATAACTTTCCTGGAATATTATCCAGTTAAAAAATATGTATCTTATATTATACTCTGCAGCTATTACTATAGTAAAAGAATTTATAAAAAAACTCTTGAATATTTTAATGCTGCCTATATTAGGAACAGCAAAGCTGAAAAGAACCCGGTGTTTCAGGAGATTTCAACCGGAAACATAATTTCACAGAAAATAATTGGTGATATGGAATCCAGAAATGAGTGGTTTGATTTATTACTTTTTTATTATTACAGAAAGGAATATACACATATCAGGGAGATTATACAGAACCATTACAGCAATACAAAAATTCTGCAATTTGCTATTAATTTTGCCTGGAAAACCATGGCATTGAAAGAATTTATGCTAGAATTATTCCGAAAAACAGAGGATAAAATTATGGGCGAATTACTGGCAGGTAAATTTCATGAAATGGAGCTATATGGCTACGAAATTGACATCCTAAAAAAATTGACTGCATCATACCCTGTAGAACCTGCTAATCAGGACAAACTTATCAATGCATTAATTCTCAACAATCAGGAGGATGAAGCACTTAAACTATCCTATGAAAATTATCATAAAAACAAATCAAAATCTTCATTCAATAGAATGATCAAGACAGCATATACTTTAAAGGATTATGCATCCATTGTTAATATTTGTGGGAATAATGGAGAATTTATAGATAACATAAATATAGAATATTTTATAGATGCCGAAATAAAACTATTCAACTATGTAGGTGCCAGAGTTGCAATGAAAGAATATTCAGACCTTATTACAGAGGATATAAAAAATAATATAGAGGCAAAAATTAAGACCTCGTACAGAACAAGAACAGTTTTGAAGTTTGCAGGTGATATTTTCAAAATAGAAATAGAAAACAATACAATTTTTAATTTTCACGAGATGCAGAAATATATTCCCGCTTACATATCCACTGATGTTTACAATTTTATAACAAATGACAGGCCATATACGTATATAGACAGGGAAGATTACAACGAACAGTCAAAAAATATAATAAGGAGACTTAGGGAAACGGGCATTTTATCTCTTAATAAAATTAAAATACATGATATATACAGTGTAACCGGTGACGTAATAAAAGCTAAAAATTTTTATGTATTTATAGGAAGAGCAATGGAT
>JAKAAU010000181.1 GCA_021802165.1 Thermoplasmata archaeon | reverse complement strand
CCACCTATTCCCGTGGCCTTCCCCCTCTCGTTACTTTCCAGAATATCGGCATAGAGAGGCTGGTATGCACCTACTGATATATTTGATGATACCTGTATCATTATATAACCAAGTAGAACACCTACCAGTGTAATTGTTATAATTTCATTGAAAAACATTGAAAGCACCATAAATACTGCCCCTGCAATAATATATGGCCCACGCCTCCCCCATCCAAAGTTGTACTTATCGCTTAATGTGCCGAAAAAAAGGCCAGTAAAAACTCCCAGGGCGGTTCCTATGAAAGCTATTATCCCGAGGAATAAACTGTTTTGATTAAATGACAGCAATTCAATTGGCAATATATATGATTCATATGAAATCCATAAATAATTAGTGCCAAGATGTATAGCATTCATTTTTAATAAATAGCTGTTGCTTTTGGGGATATCCACCACTTTAAGAAACTATTGCACTGGAATTAATAAATATATGTTTAGGCTCTATCCTGTATGTTCTACAGAAATGTAAGAGCCTAGAATAGCGCATAATAACACTGTTGTGAAAACTAAATGTTAATCAGGCTTAACAGTTAGAATTTGCATGTACCATATCCCCAATTGAGTTTTAATATACATATTATGATAGGGATAATAGTTAAAGAAAACACAGAATTACCACTAATGTAATAAATTACAGAGTAAAGGAAGCAGGAATAAACTCCAGGAAAATACAGATACACCGGGGGCACTCTCATATTGCATCCACAACAAGTGTACAAAATTAAGTGGCAGATCAATTGCTTCAAAGCACATAATCGTCAAATATCTTGATAGAAGCGCTATGCTGTGTTCCAATAATCCAGAGGATTGGCGATCCAAGATATGTCGAGATTGTTTTCGGAATACAGGATATCCCATCTGTATTCATAAAGTACAGAAAGTCATTCAAGAAACCTGGAATGACAAAAAAACAGGATTCTGAAACTGATAGATACAGGAACAGATATGATGCTCAATGATTCCTTATCTGATACTGGATATAATGATAAAATGATGGATAAAGCCAATGAAGTACGAAATTCAAGCATTAAAAAAAGGCAATTCTTAGTGCCATAATCATCCATAAACTCGAAAATTTTGAGAATATCAGTGAAAATTCAAATATCAAAACTTAAATATTGGAAACATAATTATATAAGATGGCACCCGGATCCCCATATCTGCTTGCAGATGGAATAGCAGCTGTTGCAATAGCATTTTCAGTAATTGGAATATATATCGCAGATGAAGTCATATTTCGAAGAGCGAGGAGAAGAATACTGGAGGCAATAGGAATAAAGTTGCGTTTTCCAAAACTCATGGCCTCGAATAAGGGCGATGCTTCAAAAGTTCAAACTTCAAAAGTTCGAAGAGCGAGGAGAAGAATACTGGAGGCAATAGGAATAAAGTTGCGTTTTCCAGGACCCAGACTCTTGAATACGTATTTAAATTACTCAAGCTTTCGCTCAGAGATTAACAAAATACCGAAAAAGCCGGTGACAGTGTTGATAGTTTGTTTCTTTATTGCCCTTGCGTGGAATACAGAAAATGGTATAGGAATTTATCAGTTGTTAATCAGCTTAAATTCATGGTTTGTATATTCACCATTTATTACTGTAATAGTTCTTTTGTTTATTTGTGAGGTTTTATTTAATTCGAATAGTATTTCCAAAATATTACACAATGATGGAAACTTGACGCCTCGTCTTATAAATCACCTCAGATTAAAGCGGTATGAGTTCTATTTCTTATCTGTAGCAATAGTTTTGATTTACCTTCTTCTTACAAAGACTTTTTCATATTTGATTTACACATACCCAAATTTAAGTATTCCTGAGCTAAGATTTTTTGGGACTATGAAATCATATAGCCATGGGATACCCGAGGTTCATTCTATTCCCGCCACATTCCTTCTCTCATTATTCTATTTTCTGCCGAGATATAGATCTCAGAAAACCTTTTACGAACTGGAAAATGAGATTTATGACAAGGTCGATGACAGGATCAAATTGACCGTTATAATAACAGAGATGGGAGGACACAAGTATTGTGGGCATGTCACTAGCATAGGTTCAATATTATGCATTAGGGGTCGGGAATATAGTTGCGATACGCCTCCTAAGGAACATGATTCAGAAAATGATCCTCAGAATATTGAAAGGAATTGTTGTGTGAGATGGGATTATGTGACATTTATAGAAGTTTTGTCCTGATTTTTTCTTTAAATACTATTCAATTCTGTGACCTCTCAAGTTTTTTAATCACATAGGCAAATATCAAATATTATCAAGAAAAATGTATTTTTGGATATGCAGTAAAAGGTTATAATTTAATGATAACTTTAAATAAAATAATGTAAGAGGTTGGGGAAAGTAAGAAAAATCATCACTTGGAAAAGTTGAGAGATCCAAAACAAGACAAATTTATTTACATTCTGACTAAAATGAAGGAATGAAGGAATGAAAAATGTGGTGAGAGTATCAAAGAGAAACAGAATTATGGGTATTGAATATGGTTAAATCACCCAACATTCAAGAATCTCCCAGCATGCATGGATAAATAAAAAACATTTATATTGGTCAGGGGATTTAACACATATATGAATGATCTTCTTGAACAGTTTATGCTCACAGTAAAAAGAACTGCATATGGTCCAGAAAAGGGCGTCTCACACGAAGCTATACAGTGTAGGCCGGATAAAATATATTATACTGGAATACTGGTACCCGGAACATCAGCATCTCATATATTAAAAAATGAGGATATGTCGGATAATATAGATAATAATCCGGATACAGAGGCTATCGACTCTGAGGATCCGGGCAACAGTGATACAGTTACTGGAAAGGCAGAAGATTATAACATTTCCAGTGCCGGAATAATTTTTTCTGTTAATAAGGATGCTATTATAAATGTTCTAGTATCCTATGGTAGATATGAAAAAAATAAAGATCAGTATGTACGAGAACCGCTGTACAAGGAATTATTAATAGACTTAACCCGCTATAAAGAGCCTTACTGTGTCGATATTGATGGTGATGATTCCATAGATGTAAAGCTGGAGATTGAGTATTTAAATGAAAAAAATTTAAGATTAACTCTCTTTAATGAGAAAAAGAGAGATATACCAATAAACGATATTTGGAAATACAAGCTATTTCAGGTTTCTCTGAGAATTAATGTTGAAGGCGGACCCCCCAATTCAATAGATAATAAACCATTTAACAGCGAAATTAATGCACTTTACTGGAACAAGGTCCACTATGCCAGGGGATATAACTGTTCTTCAATATGGAACCACTTGGACACCGAATTAAAACGCGACAGTGAAGGTGAAAAAAAATTAAAATGGTGTGATTACACAGTTAATTATGATAAATATTATGCCCCCGATTTAAGAATAGAGTTTATGCCAGTTTACCAGTCACTCACACCCGAATCTGTTAAATCTGACGGAGATCTCTCGGCAGCAAGTATGGTATCAAGTTTAGATATGCAGAAGTTAAATAATCTTGCAGAATCATACGAAAAATGGATTAATGGTATGAGTAAAAAACTTGAGGATAAGATAAAAAATGAAAATAATATGGATGCATATGAAATACTATCCAAAAATATTGATAACAACAGAACAGCACTGAAACGAATCAGAGACGGTATAAATATACTGAATAACAACGGCAATGCTGAAAAAAGTTTTAGATTTGTTAACGCAGTTATGAGCACGGTTGGTAGGTGGCGTAAATATCGAGGAGGATTTGTATGGCGGCCATTCCAGATGGCATTTTTGCTTATGGAAATAGATGGCATAGTTAATGAAACTTCAGAAACAAGAAATATTGTAGATGTTCTATGGGTCCATACAGGTGCCGGAAAAACAGAAGCTTATCTTGCAGCCGCAATTTTTGAC
>JAKAAU010000180.1 GCA_021802165.1 Thermoplasmata archaeon | reverse complement strand
TGTCCCAGCAAATGAGTATCTCAGGTTTGAAGGAGAGAAATTCTCCAAAAGCCGCGGCATAGGATTTACGGTAGATGAAATGTTAAAATTTGTTGATAAGAATTCCCTACGCTATTATATGGCATCCATACTTCCTGAAACAGGAGATTCCGATTTTTCACTGCATGAGTTTCAGTATAAGGTAAATTCTGAACTGGTAGACAAATATGGAAATTATATATACCGCATGGAGAGTTTTATTGAAAAAAATAACCTTTCCCCTGCTGTACCCGAATCCTTTGATAAAAATGACATTGAAATACTTGATTTGCTTCGCGATAAATTTGCCGCATACTGTGAGGAAATAGGAAATCTGCATATTAAACATGGGCTTTCCATATGGCTTGAACTGGTAATGGTGGCAAATAACTATTTCACAGAGGCTGCCCCGTGGAAACTCATAAAGGAGGACATGAAAAAACTTAATGAAAAGCTTTACATATCCCTGAAGATAGGCCAGTACCTGACGGCCATGTTATACCCATATGTGCCTTCGGCCTCAATCAGTATCATGGAATCGCTGGGAATAGAATTAATACCTGGGGAATCTACATTCTCAAAACTTCTGGAAGATGATAATTTCCATGTAAATAAGGGAAAAATACCATTCGAAAAAATTGATCTAACCAATCCAAATATACTCGACATACAGCTTGCAACAGTCATATCGGTGGAGAACCACCCCTCGGCCGACTCCCTTTACATTGTAAAGCTCAAAGGGGATAAGGTTTACACCTCAGTATCTGACTTAAAAAAATATTATTCCACCAATGCGCTTATTGGCAGGAAGGTACTGGTGCTTACCAATATGGATCCTGCCACAATACGGGGGATAACATCGGATTGTTTAATCCTGACTGTGAAGAATGGGGATTCAGTTGAACTCCTAACTGCCAGAGGTGAAGATGGAGACCCTGTAGCGGCTGCTAATTATGCCTATAACGGCGATGGAACAGTAACTTACAAAGAGTTTCAGAAGATAGAATTCAGTGTATTAGACCACCATCTTATGATAAAACTTGGAGAAAGCCAGTATCCATTAATGCTGAATGGCATGTATATTAATTTATCTATCAGTAAACTGGATAAGGCGGTAATAAAATAAATATAAAATACAATACATGGTTATATCTCTTCAATAAACTTTGATAATACAAATGTTTATTTAGGATTATTTAATACACTTTATACTTTAAATGATTTCTATGATGCTGACTAAATTTGAAAAAGCGAGGATTATTGGGGCCAGGGCATTGCAGATAGCAATGGGTGCTCCTGTGATTTTGGATGTTTCGCCTGACATGATAGATCCCATAGATATCGCAATTTGTGAATTCAATAACAATGTTATACCCATTACAATAAGGCGGAAATAAAATTTTATAGTATTTTTGAAGCATCATTCGCTCACGCTTTAAACAAAATATTAAATCTGTAATAATAATTGGCTTCTATGTTTACAAGACGCGGGGATCAGGGAGAAACCGATAATGGCCTCAGAATAAGGATAGGGAAGGATTCTCCAATGGTAGATTTACAGGGGACACTTGATGAATTAAATTCATTTATAGGAAATGCACTGATAAATACCAAATGGGATGATATTAAAAATGATTTGATTAAAATTCAAAATGATGTTTTTGTTATTGGTGAAGATTTAACTGCAGAAAGCCAGCACAGAACCATAAAGGAAGAGGATGTGAAATGGCTGGAGCAGAGGGTGTTTGAGTATAGAAAGGAAATCGGAAAAATAAAACTCTTTGTCATACCTGATGGCAGCCTGGAGGCGGTGTCATTGCATATGGCCAGGACAGTTGCCAGAAGAACAGAAAGACTTGCAGTATTTGTTTCAAAACAAATGCCAATGAATAAATATATTATGATATATCTGAACAGGCTTTCTTCAGTGCTTTTTATGCAGGCACTTGCATCAAACAGGCGTCTCGGGATAGTGGAACGTATATGGGATATTAAAAGGGAATCCTGATTATACTACTGCTTTCAACCTCTGTAAATTTTCCGAAATGCCGTGAAAACTCATCTATTAAAGAATGTATGGCCTTTTCCCTGGGTATGTCAACATAGGATATGACGCTGCTGTTCATCCCGCATGGATTTATGGCCCTGAAACCCTTCAGAATCCCTGGAGATATGTTGAGTGCCATCCCGTGGTATGAAATATAATCATCCACTGCCATACCAAGAGACGCAACCTTCCTTTTCTGCCCGTTATCATCAATCCATATTCCCGGTTCCCCATAGAGCATTGCCCTGTAACCGTATGATTTCAGCATATCTATATAGGATTGCTCTATATTTTCAAGCAGTCTCCTGATCTCTTTTTTGCCGTTTATCCGTACATCAAAAATAAAATATGCAACGAGCTGGCCTTCACCGTGGTATGTAACATCCCCACCACGATCGGTTTTTATTACATCTACATTGCTGTAATTGGACGGCTCACTTTTTCTGCCAATGGTATAAACATTGTAATGCTCAAGGAAGAGTACAGTATCTGGAATCTGGCCCTCCTTCCTGGCCCTCACCAGCCTGTACTGTAAATCCAGTGCATCATTGTATCTTATTTTTCCAAGGTCAGTCCAGTAGTTAGTCATTTCTCTCAGCCGCATCCTTTAATCCCTCGGAAACTGTGGGATGTGGATGTATTGTCAGGAACAGATCATCTATGGAAAGTCCGGATTCAACTGCGAGGCTGATTTCAGTTATAGATTCAGAAGATCTTGGCGCAGCAACCCCGGCGCCTGTTATGCTCCCATCATCGTCATAGTAAATCTTGAAGAACCCCTCCTTCTGATTCATGGTCAGTGATCGTGGGTTTGCAAGTACCGGTACTTTGTTGTATTTGGCCCCTGATTTACCTGTAAAGGCAATCTCCGGGTCTGTGTATACAACAAATGGCAGTGCCCTGTAATCCACAACTGTATCATTCCCCAGTATATTTTCTGCTGCAACGTATCCATCATAAAATGCCTTATGTGCAAGCATGGGCCCACCGGAAACATCTCCTATTGCATAGATATTGGGTACACTAGTTCTTTTATGGCCATCGGTATGTATGAATTTTCCATCCATCTGGATTCCTAACTTTTCTATCCCTGTATCTGCTGTATTGGGCACACGTCCAACTGACATGAGAACTGTATCGGCTTCCATGCTCTCACTTCCCTCTATTGCAACAGTGTACTTTCCATTTTTCTTCACCGACTGAACCCTGCTGCCCGTCATGATTTTAACTCCCAGTTTCCTGAGTTTTTTATCAACCTCTCTGGCAAGGTCCTCCTCTATCTCTGGCAGTATCCTGTCCTTCATTTCAACTATATAAACATCGGATCCCAGTTTCCTGAAGGCAGTTCCCATTTCTATGCCTATGTATCCACCACCTATTATAACAAGTTTTTCAGGGATATTTTCCATGGCAAGTATTTCCCTGTTATAGTATACATCATCTATTCCATTTATTTTAACAGGCACAGACCCTGTATCTATGATTATATTTTCTGCTGAATAATCTGTTCCATTGACTGTGACAGTATTTCTGTCCTTTATGCTACCTTTTCCATAAACTATTTTTGCCCCGAGGCTGAGGCACAGCTTTTCAGCACCACCTGTTATTCTGGTAACCACAGATTGTTTCCATTTCTGCCATTCCTTCATGTCAAGACTATAATTCATGGAAACTCCGGGCATATCTTTCAAATATTCTATACCCTCGCTAAGCTCTATAAGTGCCTTGGACGGGATGCATCCATAGTTCAGGCATTCCCCACCGAATTTTTCCTTTTCAATGATCAGCACCTTTTTTTTACGCTTTAACAGCCTCAGGGCAGAATAATAACCACCTGCTCCAGACCCTATAAATGCAGCAGCGAAATCCATTCAATCACCAATGTACAATAGTGGATA
>JAKAAU010000179.1 GCA_021802165.1 Thermoplasmata archaeon | reverse complement strand
TATGATATCAAACTGAAAGATAGAATATATAAATGCCCTGAGTGTGGTTTTATTATAGATAGAGATTATAATTCTGCATTAAACGATATATACTATGGAATTAAAAAAATAAATAAAAAATATAAAATAAATATACCTGTGGAGCGCCTAAGGGAATATACGCCTGTGGAGATGAATGCCAATACCCTGGAAGGACTGAATATAGGTCCGTATGTCAGGGCAAGCTTTGTCCATGAATCAGGAAGCCTCAATGCTTTAACATGAGGTAGCTCACAGGCTCAATCGATACGTAAACGGAAATATTTTTTATAGTGTATATAATATACTTTAAATGTACGATGAAACATGCATTTTCTGCAGGGAAATAGCGGTCAAGGAAAACGCTGCATTTGTTTACAGAAGTCCAAACATACTGGCCTTTATGGATAACGCCCCCATTGAGGAAGGGCATGTTCTTGTAATACCAAGAAACCATTATGAAAATATATTTGATATTGATAAGGAAATATATATGGAATTGCAGCTTGTGGTTAAACGTATAGCAATAGCCGTAAAGGAAACACTGAAAACAGACGGCCTGAATATAGGTCAAAATAACGGCCGGGTTGCAAACCAGGTAGTGATGCATTACCATGTACACATCATACCGAGATATTACAGAAAAAAGATAAACTGGGAAAGAGAAACTGCAAGCATTGGCGACCTTGAAATTGTCGCAGCCAGAATAAGGGAAGGCATTAAAGGGGTAAAATTATGAAAAGTCTTGAAGAATTATACAGCCGGGCAATGGAATTGAAGAATAAGGGCATGTCGGATAAGGAAATCTCTACAGAGCTTCACCTTTCAGTGAATACAATAACGTGGCTTTTAAGCAAGGATCTTAAGGGCAGCAGAATATCTGATACAAAGATAGGATGGAGAAGCATTGGCGTATTCGGCAACAGGATAGAAAAAATTGCAGAGATTATGTCTGATATAGTCACGGAGGAAGTGCCGGATGATGAATTTACATCAATTATGGGAATTACAATAAATGGGATTCCATATGCCACAATGATGTCAGATCTTCTGGAGAGGGAGTTAATAGTATACAGGCCACACCCATCAAGAAAGGAGGGCCTTTTCAGCAGTAATTTTGCAGGCGTAAGTGGAAAGAAAATCGTCATTGTGGACGATGTAATCAGTACCGGCGAAACTATGAAAAGAACCATTGACGATGTAAGGAATAAGGGCGGAGAGGTATCATTATGCGTTGTACTTGTTTCAAAATTGAGTACCGATGAAATCAACGGTGTTCGTGTAAGGTCTCTCATAAGGGCCACCATGGTGGGATAATAATGTACTGGGCGGACGCCTTGGTTGAAAACCTGAAGGGAAAGCAGACGGTATCAACAGGGATATCACCCTCAGGCCCAATTCATGTGGGAAATATGAGGGAAATCCTGACAGGTGACATAATAAACAGGGCATTGCAGGATAAAAAACTGGAAACAAGATTTATCTACCTGTGCGATGACCTTGATCCTTTGAGAAAGGTATACCCGTTTCTTGACAGCAGTTATTCCCAGTATGTTGGAATGCCACTCAGCTATATACCGGCTCCCGACGGCAACGGGAAATACTCAGATTACTTTTTGAAACCATTCCTGGAGACCCTGGCAAAAATAAATGTCAATGTTGAGGTAATAAGCACAACAGGGCTTTACCGGGATGGAAAACTTGCAAATGCAATAAATATGGCAATGAACCAGAGGCAGGAAATCGCAAAAATTATGCATGACATTGCCGGCTATGACCTGGATGAAAACTGGTATCCATACGAACCCAGATGTTCAAAGTGCGGTAAAATTAACTCATCAACTGTCACAAAATATGAAGAACCATACGCCTATTACCGGTGCCGTGCATGCGGCAACGAAGATAGGGCTGACATAAGGAAGGATGATGGGAAAATGCCATGGCGTGTTGAATGGCCTGCAAAGTGGTTCACCCTTGGAGTAACTGTAGAGCCCTTCGGAAAAGATCATGCTGCGGCAGGTGGGTCATACGATACAGGAAAGGAAATAGCGGGAAAGGTCTATAAAATTTCGCCACCTGTCCCGCTCATGTATGAGAGGATACTTCTAAAGGGCGTTGGGGTAATGCACTCATCTACTGGCGTGGCAATAACTGCCTCAGAAGTAACAACCTTCGCACCACCTGAAATATTAAGGTTTCTGATCGCAAAGAATGACCCGGGCAGGCATATAGACTTTGACCCGGGGATGGGGTTGCTTAACCTTATCGATGATTATGAAAAAATGGAGCGGGCATACTTTGGACTAGACGAATCCAATAACGAGAATTTTAAACGTATCTATGAAATGTCCAGAATAAAAATCCTGGATGCCCCTGAGAAAATAAATTTCAGGCATATTGTAACACTGGTTCAGATATACAGTAATGAATCCTCCCTGCTATCTGCCCTGAAAAGAAGTGGTTATGACAAGGACGAAATAGACGATTATCTTAAAAATGAAATAGCAATAGCAAAATACTGGCTGTCCAAATACGCACCTGATAACATAAAGTTCGCGCTCACAGATAAGGAATTCCTTCTCACCGAGGCTCAGAAATCTATAATGCAGGAATTCCTCGATAAAATAAACAGGTCTGAATGGACATCTGAGTCTATACACTCTATAATTTACAGTATAATAGGTGAAAGAAATCTAACTCCCAAGGATATATTTACAATGTTTTACAGGATTTTCATAGATAAAGATAGGGGACCGAGACTTGGCTATTTCCTTTCCAGCATGGATAAAAGCTATGTTGTCAACCGTATAGAAAGCCTCATTAACCAGAAATAACAATTTATTTTTTATTAATACGGCACAGGAATATATTAAAAACAGCACTTTATAAAAAATTTTTAGGGAATAGTTGATAAAAACCGTTTAAATGAAACCATGCTATGGACTTCTCAATTCTTGATATTATAGAACTATTCTGATTCCATGTCAAATTTATCATAATCTACCATTTTTTCAATGTTTTGTTTTTCAGTTTCACTGGCACTGAAATGGTAAATAACTGCGTAAAGCAGCAGCCCCACAAGCGATCCGAAAAGGGCTTCAGGGAAATATGCAAATATATAATCGTATGGGCCTATCCCGAATATTGCTATAACTGTACCTATTATAGCTGGAATCAATGCACCCACTCTTACGTTATTTTTCAAAGTCCCAGGTATTTTATAATAATCATTTATTTTTGTTGTGTGTCTCAGTCGCATAAACCAGTCAAAAATTAGTATGAACGTGAACGGGAATATAATGGCTTCCAGTATATCTATAAAAGATGATATGCGTGCTAGAATACCTGCTATTGCCAGCACTATTCCGCCTATTCCAAGAAGAAGTGTTGCCACTGGCTGTGCCCATTTTTCATGTACGCTTTTCCCGAATAGCGGTTGAAGGGACGTCAGAAGATCCGCCGTTGCGGGATAAAGATTCATGGCATTTGGATGTATCAGTGAAAGTGCAAGCAGTACAGCAGCTATAATAATCACAATCCTATATATCCCATGAACGCCCGGAAATGCCAGTACAGCCACATTCCATCCTGTTCCAGGATCAACGCTGTTGCCGAAAAATCCAACTATTCCCATAAGAAGAACAGGCAGCATTATCCCGATCGGGCTTGCAACAAAGTAGCCTGTCCTTGTCTTTCTTTTTTCCCTGCCTGAGAACGGAACTCCGAATCTGGTCTGCGTAGATATTTTATATGTCCATGCCAGTATGGAAAAGCCCAGTAGAAAATCCAGCGCTGCACCCCAGGTAAATGGCCCTATAGGGGTAAGCAATGATGCCGTATTTATCCTGTATGTTGTGAAGAGGAAATATGTCAGTATTCCGAAGCTAATTATTAGAAGGGGTGCGGTGTACCTGAAAAAATATTCTAGCCATCTGGCTCCCAGCAGAACA
>JAKAAU010000178.1 GCA_021802165.1 Thermoplasmata archaeon | reverse complement strand
ACACCGCCCATAAATTCCTTTCTGGTGTAAGCAGGACCTGAAATCTTTGAATACATTCGTGCTGGTTTAGTTACCATAATAATCTATTCATAAATTCATGCGCATATAAAAACATTTATAATTTTATGATAATTAATTATTTCATGTAATGTTAATTTTTATACCGTCAATATTTTTTATATAGAAGGAGGCATAATTATTCAGTTCTATAAATTCAGGCTTTGGATCAGCATACTGCCATAGGGCATCTTCTATTATTATATTGTTTATCTTCAGAGAATAATATGATGCCTTTCCTTTATAAGGACAGACTGTTTTGGTTTCCGCCCTGATGAGTTCAGCCCTGATATCTTCCAATGGTATATAGTATGCTTTGTCATATCCATCCTCCTTTAATTCCAGCGCATTCCTGGATTCTGCCAGAGTACTCCCATCCAGTGTTACCTTTATAACGCCTTTCAATGGCGATACCTTAATGTGGTGGCCGTGATTTTCATAATCTATCTCATTCATTATAATATTATAATTAGTGAGCCTATAAATAAATTTTTGTTCTATATATTTTAAAATAATAAAAATAATTTAATCTATAGAACTTTCAGCAATTTCTTCTACGGTTGTTGACCCTGCTTTCTTTACTGTCTCTGGATTCTTTATCCAGGTAAATAATGTGATTATAAACACAACAGCTATAATAACTATTGCCATTATGGATGCGGCGTTATAGGGATACGCGGGCAGCGGGAAAAAGTTTGAGGCAAGAACTGCGAGAAGTGCGCCGATGGATATAACCGGTATTATTAGATACCCGAGAAGAGTTCCAGCCTTCATTTTCCCCTCACGGAATGTTGATATTATTAGGCTTCCTGAAGATATTGATCTTATAAGGAAGGAGAAGAACGCATCAGCAAAAAGAAGGACGTAGCCACCGTCTATTGGCCCAAAAATAATTCCAAACGTTATACTTAGGAACAGGGATATTGCAAGAATAAAATATGTTGTATTTCTGGGAGTTCCATTGCTGTCTGTCCTGGAAAATGCTTTTGGAAATATTATGCTGTCCCTAGAAAAGGCGTAAAATATACGGGTCATTGAGGTTCCCATTGATATATTGTTTCCCATGAAGCTGTTAACCGTGAAAATAAAGAGCAGTATAAACATCACCGGGCTTATTTCCCTGAATAATACAAGGCCATTATCCACGGAGTTGCCGAATGACAGCATCCTGGATGGGCCCCATGCAACAGTCATGGCATATGACAGGAATACTATTGTGACTCCTATGATCATTGAGGAAATTAAAAGAGATTTTGGCACAGTTTTCTTCGGTATATGTGCCTCCTCTGAGATAGCAGTAAGTGCAATGGAGAGCCCTATGAATGTTACCACAGAGAGGGTAAGGGAATGGAAAAATCCAGTAATCCCGCCACTTGCGATAAATGGTGAAAATACATCCAGCGTATTGTTCTTTCCGGCAAGTATTACAAGACCTATACCTCCAGCAATAAGAATGGCGAATTCCGCTATCCCGGTTATTATCTGGTATGTTGTCGAGAACTTTATTCCCCTGTAAAGTATGTAGAATGTTATAAAATTCAGTGCAATAACTATGGGAATCCAGTATCCCTTTGTAATTATCCCACTGTCAAATATGTCAAAAAATCCAGCAAGCCCCAGCATTCCGAACCCTGCAAAGGCAAACATGGTACCGAAGAATAAATTCCAGCCCTCAAATGTTGCCATGAAACCGCCTATACTCTTTCCTACATAAGTAAAATCACTTCCTGCAGATACATATTTTTTCGAAAATCTGTATGATGTATTCAGGATTGCCAGATATATAAGAAATCCAATGAGTATTGAAAGTGGGGTGGCACCAAGTGCGACAAGTGCAATTCCGCCAAGAAGGTAAGCAATATCAGCTGCAGGGGCGGTCATCCCCCATCCCTGCCATATCAATCTATTTGTTCCCAGAATGTTTTTCCTGAGGCTATCTACCATATAATACTATAATAATAAAGTATAATAAAATATTTTAAAAATAATTCATAAAATACTTTTTATATTTTGAAGTGTCCCATGGAATAAAATATAATAAATTATTATGGCTGTCTCCTGCCCAGCACGTTGCTTATAATTATATTGTACGGGCCAGTGTAGTCGCTATCCAGCTTCTGGCCACACTTTGTGCATTCAAGAGACATATCATCATTGATCTTGTACTCTACGTTACCACAGTTCGGGCATGCACTTCTGATCCACAGTTCCCCTGGCGGCACCCTCGGTTCAGGTGTAGTTTTATTTTCATGTTCAGGTGCTTCCTCATTATTTTTATTCTCATTGCTGTTATTGCTATTTCCGCTTTTCTGTCTCTGTACCGTGTAAAATGTAAAACTGTAGAGACCTGCAAATGCCCATATGAAAAGGAATACAGAAGTAGCCGATGTAATTATTGCATTTCCGCTGAAAGCCGTCAGTGTAAAATCCACATATGAGGATAC
This sequence comes from Thermoplasmata archaeon, assembly GCA_021802165.1. The sequence continues at coordinate 1,470 of JAKAAU010000178.1, read as the reverse complement.
AAAACTGGCCAGCATGGATCGTAAAAAGCCGTATCTTATGTATATGAAGCTGAGGGCCAGTGTTGATGCATATATAAGAATAGAATTATAAATATTATAATCTGTAATCAGAACTGCAACTGCTGCGGCAATAAGCATAAATAGCACGGTGAACCGTTTTATGTGGTTATATGGCTCCAGAAAGGATGATATTTTCAACTGTTTTGAGAGGGCTAAAAATATAATAATAAGAATCGACAGGGGCACCAGTTCAAAAATAAGCACCTGAAATACTGATCCCATCATATAGATAAAATTCTGCTTCCCCAGTGGCATAGAGGAGACTAAACTAACGGCAATGGATGGATCGAATATTTCCACAAGCACGGAGGAAAACACAAGTATTGCGATATAAACAGAAAGCGCGGAAAAATAGTAGGTATTATTCGTTTTATCAAAGCTGGAGGATTTTATTTTATCATAAAACAATGGTGAAAATGAAATTATAATTAAAATTATGCCGAGTGCCATGAAAGAATATGCCATGGAAGGTGTAACTGTTACATTCAGGTAAAAATAAAGGCCGGACATCCCCGGTATGGCACTGAAATCCTTAAATAGAAAAGGCAGTGTAAACAGGAATGCGATTGCAGATATGGCCATACCTATATAGGAAAGCCCCCTGTTCATCTTATTTATTAATTCCAGTTCATTCATGGCCAATAATCTTTTATAATTATTTTAATGTAATCGTAAGTCTTTTATCAACCTTTCCTTTGACCATCGAGCTCTTTACCTCTATTTCTCCAACTTCTCCAGTGTTTGCAACATAAAGACCGTAATCTGACTGAAGTGGTAATCCTGAAATATTTATAACCCTCAATTCTTCATCATCAGGAAGCTGGCCAGTAGAATAGCTCATCCTCTGTTTTTCCCGTGGGAAGTCGTTTGAACCCATATATTCAATCTTTACAGGCACATTCTGCTTCACAATTTTGTTGGCCTCTTCTGCAATTTTATTTACAATATCTTCATTTATATCATCTATGTAAATATCAACCCACGCTCTATCATCATATGTCTGGCTTATTCTGGATTTTGCATTGTAAAATTTGTATGCAAGCCCGGATATAATGAACATTGCTGTCCGGAATCTCATATGTATATTCCTGACGTCCCAGTCAAGCTTCTGGCTTATTGTTTTGCCAACGATATTTTCAGGGTACGTATCAAGTGAAATCAGATGTATGTAATCACCGTCGGTCCACACATCCACTATTCCGAATGTTTTCCCGTCAATTACAATTTCTCCCTTATCATTCTGCTGTCCCAGCATAGTGGGGAAAAATATTGTTTTGTCTACTGTAAGATCGGTAAATTCGCACATTAAGACTTTACCATCGCATTCTTTTAAGTATGAATCTTTTAAGAATATCTCTTCTGTTATCATTATAGAGGTAAGAACTTATTTCTATATAATTTTATTTTATT
>JAKAAU010000177.1 GCA_021802165.1 Thermoplasmata archaeon | reverse complement strand
GAACTTGCAGAGAACAAAATAAAACCAAGGGCCCGGGAAATAGACGAAAAGATGGAAGTGCCTGAAGATATTATACAGGCAATGAGGGATATGGGCCTGTTCGCCTCCTATATTCCTGAAAAATACGGGGGTTACGGTTTAAGCTTTCCATTCCTTGTTGAAGCAATAGAAACAATATCAGAGGCGTGCCCCAGTACCGCTCTTGTACTTGATGGGGCACTTACACTTTTTGCCGAACCACTCATAATGTTCGGCAGTGAATCACTGAACAAAAAATACCTTACAGAGATTGCAAAAGGGGCGGTAGGGGGACTTGCCATCACCGAACCGGGATCAGGCAGTGATGCGGCCTCTATTTCAGCACACGCCGAAAAATGTTCGGGCGGTTATAAAATCAACGGGACGAAAACTTTTATTTCAAATGGCAGGCTGGCAAAATTTTTTGTAATGGACGCATCAACGGACAAATCTAAAGGTTATAAGGGAATCACCACATTCGTTGTTGATGCTAATGCCCCTGGTCTTGAAATAAGCCGGGACATACATAAAATGGGAATAAGAGGGTCCAGTACGGTTGAATTGAATTTTCACGATGTTATTGTTCCAGAGTCCAATATTGTAGGTGAATACAATAAAGGTTTTTCCGTAATAATGGACACCCTCGATGCCGGGAGGATAGGAATAGGCGCACAGGCGCTCGGAATTGCAAAATCTGCTTTCCGGGAAGCCCTCGAATACATAAATACAAGAAAACAGTTCAACAGAAAAATTATTGATTTCCAGGGGATCCAGTTCATGATAGCAGAAATGGAATCCAGAATAAAAGCCTCGGAACTTCTCATAAGGGAGGCAGCAGAAAAATGGCAGAGGCATGAAGACACCGTTGAGCTTTCATCAATCGCCAAGATGTTTGCATCAGATACAGCAGTCTACGTAACAGAGAGGTCATTGCAGCTCTTCGGCGGATACGGTTACACAACAGACTTCAATGCTGAAAGGCATATGCGGGATGCAAAAATCACACAGATTTATGAGGGGACAAATGAAATCCAGAAAATTATCATATCCCGTGAAATTATGAAAAACCTATAAGGTTTTTATATTCTTTATTGATTGAAGGACAATGTTAATAGGCCAGAAAGTAGATTTTTCTTATAAAGGGGCAGATTACACTGGAACTTTCATAAGCTCCTCTGATGACGCAATAACAGTAAAACTGGGCAGTGGCTACAATATAACTCTGAATAGGGACTCATTTAAAGTTATAAAGGAATACCCGCCTGAATCCCTGGAAAAAGATTCCCGGACAGAAATAAATCAGGAATGCGGCGAGGATGGGATATGCATACTTACAACCGGTGGGACAATAGGCAGTTCAGTGGACTATAAAACTGGCGCTGTTAAGCCCGTAAAGGATATATCATATTTATATAATTTTGTTAATAACATAGATCAATTCAAACTTTACCATGAAAACATTGAAAATATGCTTAGTGAAAATGTAGATGCAGGCAAATGGTTAACCTTTGCTAGGAAGGCCAGGGATGCCATGAAAAAAGGCAATTCTGTAATAATATTCCACGGGACTGACACAATGCAGTATTCTGCTTCAGCATTGTCCTTCATGTTTGAGGAACAGACGGAGCCGGTAATATTTACCGGAAGCCAGAGAAGCTCTGACCGTCCAAGCAGTGATGCCTTCCTGAACATAGAAGGATCCATCCATTTTGCCTCCATGGAGATGGGGGAGGTGGGAATATCAATGCATACCGGCACATCTGACGATTCAGTCTCACTTTACCGTGGAACCCGCACAAGGAAAATGCACACAAGCAGCAGGAATGCATTTATATCTATAGGAGAACCATGCATGGCTAAATATTCAAATGGAAAAGTTTCGCAGGAAAGTTATATAAAAAAGCCATCTGAAAATATTGTTTTAAAGGATAGGCTTGATGAAAACGTTGGACTGATATACTTCTATCCAGGTATGAGAGGCGAGGATTTTTACAATTTATCTTACAATAAGAAAGCAGTAATAATAATGGGCACCGGCCTGGGCCATGTATCCTCGGGAATTCTGGCGGTAATAAAAAAATTATCAAAGGAGACGGCCTTTTTTATGGCCTCTCAGTGTATATACGGAAATGTGAATATGAATGTTTATTCAACAGGGCGTGACCTTCTGGATGCCGGTGTAATTCCACTCGGTAATATGCTTGCAGAGACTGCAATGGTGAAGGCAATGTATATACTTGGAAATTATCCTGATGACCTCAATAAATTGATGAAGACGAATATGAAGGGGGAAATCGAGGAAATTGTTAGGTGATTATTATGAAAATAGGCCTGGAAATACATTTTCAACTGAAAGGAAATAAACTGTTCTGTTCATGCAGCACCGAAGGAACAGAGTCTGGTTCTGCATTCCAGAGAAAGCTCACACCGGTTATGGGCGAAATGGGCATGGTTGACAGTGCGGTTAAATACGAGAATATAAGAAACAGGGAATTTCTGTACCGTGTTAGCTCTAATTCCTGCCTGGTGGAGAAGGATGAAGAACCTCCCCATCCGGTTAACACTGAGGCTCTTAATACTGCTATAGCCATATCAGAAGCATTGAACTGCAAAATTCTTGATTATGCATCATTCATGAGGAAAATTGTTATAGATGGGTCCAACACATCAGGGTTCCAGAGGACCGGGATCATAGGAATGGATGGTTATATCCAGACATCAGGGGGCCCTGTTAGGATATCCACAATAACGCTGGAAGAGGATGCATGCAGAAAGATATCTGAAAAGCATGGGCGTGCCGAATACTCTCTGGACAGGCTAGGCATACCTCTTATAGAAATATCCACTGAACCGGATATAACAGATCCAGAACATGCACTTGAAACTGCAAAGGCCATCGGGCATTTCGTTATGTCCATGAACAATTTTCGTGGTGAGGTTGATTCAATAAGGCAGGATGTTAACTTTTCAATGGGATTCGGCAGGGTAGAAATTAAGGGTGTGTCAAAACTTTCTTTTATAAAGGACACGCTGGATTATGAAATTAAAAGGCAGGAATCTCTAAAAGAAATCTCTGATCTATTTCATGGGAAACCACCTGAAATAGGGGATTTTATAGATATAACAGATATATTCAATAATACAGGTTCTTCAATGATTAAAAAGGCTATAACCTCGGGCAAATCTGTTATGTGTGCAAGGTTGCCTGGATGTAATCATCTGATGAAATATGGCAATTACAGGCTGGGAAGGGAACTTGCTGATGTGGCTAAAAATATGGGTATTGGAGGATTAATGCATTCTGATGAATTCCCGGCCTATGGGCTTACCGGGGAAGAACTGAGTCAAATCTACTCTGCTGCGAGAAAAATGGATGAAGATGCTGTTATAGTTGTTATTGCAGACAGGGATTCAACCGAATCTCTCAGCCCACTCCTGAAGGAACGCATGAATAAAATCATTAAATTAGATCTGGCAGAGACCCGTGCAGCCACCACCAATGGTGAAACCAGGTATTTGAGACCGCTTGCCGGAAAAGAGAGAATGTATCCTGAAACAGATATACCTTTAATCCGTATTACAGAGGATATACTTGAAAACATTAAGAGCATGGTGCCAAAATCACTTGATGAAATTAAGAAGGACCTTATAAAAAAATACAAACTCTCCTCTGTAGAGGCAGAATCAATAATTAATAATAATCTTCTATCGCTTTTCATGTCCCTTTCAGATGGATTCAAGAACCCATCTCTTCTTTCCAGAATCCTGCTCCAGGTTATTCCTGAATTTGAAAAAAAACGTGGTGAAAAACTTACACAGGAAGAGATACGCGATATTCTTGGCGTTTCAATTTCTGGTGGGAATATATACAGGAGGGATGATGGCATTAAGAGCATAATTGGAATTGCAAGAAGCAGAGGCTGGGATAGAAATACACTGGAACTTGCCCTATCCTTGTACATTCT